>NZ_JBFBBY010000001.1:0-158913 GCF_040682875.1 Amycolatopsis sp. NPDC051071
TTACCGGGGGACCCTCCCTGGCCACTGTTTGGTCGTGTGGCTTTTTCTTGTCTTTTGTGAGGTGGGCCCCACTCATCATTAATTTCGTCCGGCCGCCACCCCTCATGACGTTCTCCCGGCGTGTCATGAAAGACCCTTTCCTGACGAAAAACGTCAGGAAAGGGTCTTTCATGACACCTACGGGACTCAGGAGTTCACGAAGCGCGCGATGACGTCGCCGAGGCGGGTGCCGGCGTCCTCCTGGAGGAAGTGCCCGGCGCCGGTGATCGTCGGATGCTCGAGTTCACGGGCGCCACGCATCGAGCCCCGCAGTTCGAGGCCCCACGGCGCGGTGATCGGGTCGCCGTCGGAGAACGAGACCAGGAACGGCTTGTTCAGTTCCGCCAGCACCTTCAGTGCCGCCCGGTTGGCCGCCGAGGCCGGGTCTTCCGGCGTGATCGGCACGAGTGACGGCATCGCACGCGGCGCGGCCTTGTACATCTCGTTCGGGAAGGGCGCGTCGTAGGCGGCGCGGACCGCTGCCGGAAGCTTGGTCTGGCAACCCGACTGGACGAACCGGCCGACGTCGAGGACCTGGGCGCCCTCGACGGTCTCGCGGAACTTGTGCCAGATTTCGGGCATGTCGGTGTCGCCGCTGGGGAGGCCGGTGTTGGCCGCGACGATCCGGGAGAAACGGTCGGGGTTCTCGGCGACCAGCCGGAGGCCGATCAGGCCACCCCAGTCCTGGCCGACCAGGGTGACGTCGGTCAGGTCGAGGACGTCGAAGGCGAACGCCCGCATCCACTCGACGTGCCGCTGGTAGGTGTGGTCGACCATGTCGCCGGGTTTGTCGGAGCGGCCGAAGCCGACCAGGTCGGGTGCGATCGCGCGCAGTCCGGCGCCGGCGAGCACCGGGATGACCTTGCGGTAGAGATACGACCAGGTCGGCTCGCCGTGCAGCAGGAGCACGGGCGGCCCATCGGCCGGTCCGGCCTCGACGTAACCCACTCTGATCACGCCGCCGTGAAGGTCGACGAGTTCCGCGTAGCGCGGTTCGAAGTCGAAATCGGGCAGGTCCGAGAACCGGTTGTCCGGTGTCCTTAAAAGGCGCACGACTCCCACGTTAGTGGGGTTCGTGCGCCTTTGCCGTTTTCAGAAGGTCGGGAAAGTCACGAAATGCCGACGGCCACGACCAGGCCGAGTGCGAGGTGCGCGGCCGCGACGACGACGCTGACCGGGGCGAACTTCTCGCTCTCGATGGTCGAACGGACGTCGATGCGGGTCGCCCACTCCAGCAGCCGGACCGCCAGCACCTGCACGACGATACCCAGCAGGCCATAGACCAGCGAGGTGATCAGGCCCTCGGTCAGGTCGCTGGCGGAGTTCGCGATCGCCACGACGACGATGAACGCCATCGACAGCAGCCCCGACGCGGTCACGATCACCGCGTTCGGCAGGCCGCGGCTGACCAGCTGGGACAGCTTGCCGGGCGTGGTCCAGTCGATGGCCCAGAACCCGGCGAACATCAGCAGCAGGCCGACGACGCCGTACAGGAGGATCGCGCCGATCCCTCGCACGAGGTCGGAGCCGAACGTGTCGGACAGCGCAAGGGTGGTGGTCACAGAACTCTCCAGAGGTACCGGTCGAAAATGTCAGGATTTGTGCGGTTCTTCTATCACGACTCGACGATGCGATGCGGGACGAACGCCGCACCGTCGTCCGTAACGAGACCCGCGGTCTCGCGGATCCCGAGGCCGGCGGCGTGGTCTCCGACGATCCACGCACCCAGCGCGGGCCGGTAACCCTGGAACTCCGGCAGCGGGTCGAACGCCTGGTAGACGTAGCCTTCGGCGCCGTAGACACCGTCGGTCTGCGTCTCGTACCCGGTGGCGACGATCTGCACGTTCGCGCCCTCGCGCCCGAGCTTCGGCTTGCGGACGTACTCGGTCAGCAGACCGGGGTCGTCGGCGAAGGCGGGCAGCAGGTTCGGGTGTCCCGGGTAGTTCTCCCACAGCACCGCGAGCAGCGTCTTGTTGGAAAGGATCATCTTCCACAGCGGCTCGACCCACAGCGTGCGTGGCATGGTCTCGACGGCGAACCGGCCGAACTCCTCGTCGACCACCCATTCCCACGGGTAGAGCTTCACCACGGTCGCCATCTGCTGCTCTTCGAGGTCGACGAACCGCTTGAGCAGCGGGTCCCAGCCGATTTCCTCGATCGACAGCCCGACGGTGTCGAGCCCGGCCTCAGCCGCGGTCTCCTGCAGGTACGCCGTCGTCACGTGGTCCTCACCGGACGGATCGGCGGACGACCAGGTGAAGTGCAGTTCGTTCGAGGGCAGCTTCTCGGCGAGTTCGCCCCAGCGCTCGACCAGCTTCTCGTGGATCGAATTCCACTGGTCGTCCTCCGGGAAGACCGCCGTCTTCCAGTGCCACTGCAGCACCGCTGCCTCGAGCAGCGAGGTCGGCGTGTCGGCGTTGTACTCGAGCAGCTTCGCCGGGCTCTTGCCGTCGTAGCGCAGGTCGAACCGGCCGTAGACGTGCGGATCCTGCCGCTTCCACGACTCGGCGATATGCGGCCACACCCACTCGGGGATGCCGAACCGGTGGTACTGCTCGGTGGTCACCACGTTGTCGACGGCTTCGAGGCACATCGAGTGCAGTAGTTCCACGTCCGCCTCGACGGACAGGATCTCGTCCATGTCGAAGACATAGTGAACCGACTCGTCCCAGTACGGCCGGGACTTGCCGGCACCGTCACGGGCGGGGGTGCCGAAGACCAGGCCCTGCTCTTCGACGATGTTCTGCCAGTCCCGCCGGGGCGGCTTGGAATCCCGATACAACTACGAGCCCCCGCTCTTGCCGGTACCGCCGGAGGTACCGCTCTTGCCGCTGATGCCGAACCCGCCGCGCTGGACGGACTTGCCCGATTTGGTGCTGACGTTCGCTCCCGACGGCGCGGTGTACGAACCGCCGGACACCCGCTGCCCGATCGCGCCTGAGCCGCCGTAGTTGTAGCGGTAGCTGTTGTAGCCACCGCCAACCCCGATCGGCATGAAGAAGAACCCGCCCGACGAGTACCCGCCGTGCGAACGGACGTAGTTCTCGTCGCAGTTCTGGTCGTCCTGGACGATCTCCGTGTCCTTGGTGGCGCAGACCGCCGTGACCTCTTCCGGCTTCGCGACGGTGTAGAACGTCGCGACCAAACCGACCAGGCCGACGGTCACCCCGGTGCCGATCAGGATTTTCCTCTTGGTCGACGACTTCTTGTCGGCGGCGCGGGTGGCTTCGGCGTCGAGCACCTCTTGGCGCTCCTGCTCCGCCAAGGCCTGCTGCCTTGCCCGCTGCTCGGCCAACGACGGCTGCCGCGCCTGCGTGCTGCCGTCCTGAAAGCGCATGGAACCGCGCTTGGGCGGCTCCTGGGGCGGCTGTGCCCCCTGATTGTCATCCTGCGTCATCGAAGCTCCGTAATCGCCCGCCGGCCCGAACCCGTGTCCAACACTAACCACCCGGTACGCGCACCTTACGTGCGGCGCGGGCATCATGGAGTGGATGTCTCAACAGGCCGAGCGGTTCCGTGATCCGCGAAACGCGCTGAGCACCCTGCGCACCCGGCTCGTCATGGCCGGTGTGTTCGTGGGGGCGATCCTCGCGCTTTCGCTGAGTGTCGCGTTCTCCTGGAACGTGGGCCCGGAGGGCGGCGCGGGCGGCGGCGCCCCCAAGCTGTCGGCCGCCGCGGCCGAAGCGTTCCAGTCTCCCCCGGGCACCTGCCTGGCCTGGAGCAACCCGGACGCCACCGACGCGCGGCGGGTCGCGTGCGCGGAGTCCCATCTGTTCGAGGTCACCAGCATCGTCGACATCGGCGCGCAGTACCCGCCACGCGTGCCGAGCCCGAACCTCGACCAGTGGCAGGAGATCTCCCGGTCGCGCTGCACCGTGGACGTCAAGCCGTACCTCGGCCACGCGCTGGACCCCTACGGCAAGCTGAGCATGAACCTGCTCCGGCCGACTCCCGCGCAGTGGGAGGACGGCGACCGGCAGCTGCGGTGCGGCCTGCAGTGGGCGGGCCCCGGCGGCAAACTGCAGCCGACCACCGGCCCGGCGAAGGACCAGAACCAGTCGGCGGTGTGGGAGCCGGGCACCTGCCTCGCGCTGCTCAAGGCCAGCTACGGCGACCCGCTCGACTGCGCCCAGCCGCATTCGTACGAGATCATCGCGACCCTGGACCTCAAGACGAAGTTCAAGGACGCCTACCCGTCGCAGGAACAGCAGAACACCTGGCTGGACACCGCGTGTTCGACGGCGGCGCAGGACTACACCGGCAACGCGGACCTGGCGGCGAAGAAGATCATCCTCGGCTGGGACGTCCGCGAGCAGGAAAGCTGGGACGCCGGGTCGACGCTGGTGAACTGCAAGGTCGCGGCGACCCTGCCGGACGGCAAGGGGCTCGCGCCGGTCACCGGGAGCATCAAGGTCGGCAACGGCGAGGCCCAGCCGGACGGCGGCCCGGCGAACCCGCCGCCGTCTTCTTCGTCCGCTCCGAAGACGGGCGGCTGAGCCCGTGCCCGTCGAGATGACCCGGCAGCGCTTCGAAGAACTGGTGTCGGAAGCCCTGGACGAGCTGCCCGGCGAATTCGCGACCGCCATGGACAACGTCGTGGTACTCGTAGAGGAGTTCAACGAGGAGTCACCCACGATCCTCGGGCTCTATCACGGCGTCGCGCTGACCGAACGGACCCACGAATACGGCGGGGTGCTGCCGGACCGGATCTCGATCTACCGGCAGCCGTTGCTGCGGATGTGCGACACCGAGGAAGACGTCGTCGAGGAGGTGCTGATCACGGTGGTCCACGAGATCGGCCACCACTTCGGCATCGACGACGCGCGCCTGCACGAGCTCGGCTGGGGCTGAGCCGCCGCACAAAGTGATAGCACAGGTCCCTTGCTCCCTTCCGGCGGATTCCGTGCCACCGGCGGTATGGTCGGTGATTTTTGTGCGTCGGGCACCAAGGGTTTTCCGGATTCTTAACCGGGTGTAACAACCCCGCCACTTTGGGCGACAGCCCCGCTAAACTTTTCGACACGCTGTCGTCGGCTGTCGCCGGCGAATGCCTGGGGAGGCGTTATGGCCGGAGCCACGATGCGGGGGACAGGTAACCGGCGGCTGCGCTGGCTGCTCACCTCCAGTGCGGCGTCGAATCTCGGCGACGGGATCGGCAAGGTCGCGTTCCCCCTGCTCGCGGTGACCCTGACCCGCGATCCGCTGCTCATCGCCGGGCTGTCGGCGACCCAGTTCCTGCCGTGGCTGCTGTTCGCGCTCCCGGCGGGCGCGCTGCTGGACCGGATCGACCGGCGCCGCGCGATGATTGTCGCGAACGCCGCCCGCGCGGTGGTCGTCGGCGCGATGGCCGTCCTGGTCGCGGCCGACGGGGTGACGATCTGGGTGGTCTACGTCGCCGCCCTGCTCATCGGCACCGCGGAGACGGTCGCCGACAGCGCCGCCAACGTGCTCATCCCGGCGGTCGTCGGCAAGGGTTCGCTCGACAGCGCGAACAGCAAGCTCCAGGCCTGCGAGATCGTCGGGCAGACCTTCCTCGGCGGACCGATCGGCAGCGCCACCTTCGCCCTCTTCGCTACGTTCCCGTTCCTGCTCAACTCCGTGGGCTTCGCGATCGCGGCGGTCGTGCTGATCGGGCTCGCGGGCAGCTATCGGCCGCGCTCCACAGAGCAGGGCGCGCCCGCCGACCTTCGCGCGGAACTGGCGGAGGGCCTCCGCTGGCTGAAGCACCACAGGCTGATGCTGCGCCTTGTCGTCGTCGCAGGGTTGATCAGCCTGGTCAGCGAGCTCGCGCAGGCGCAGTTGGTGCTGTACGCGATCGAGTACCTGAAACTGTCCGAGGCGACCTTCGGGCTCTTCGCGCTGGTCGGCGGTGTTGGCGGTCTGCTGGGTGCGGCCGTCGCCCCGCGTCTGGTGAAGGCGTCCAGTCGCCGCGCGGTGCTCATCACCGGAACCGGCTGCTGCGGTGCCGCGTTCGCCGGTATGGGCCTGACGAGTTCGCCGGTGGCTGGCGCGGGCCTGTTCGGTTTGTTCGCGGCGGCCGTCGTCGCGGTGAACATCGTCCTGGGGACGGCGCGGCACACCCTCGTGCCGGGTGAGCTGCTCGGCAGGGTGCTCGGTGTCTGGCGCACCGTCGTCTGGGGCGCGATCCCGGTCGGGGCCCTGCTCGGCGGGGTCCTCACCCACGCGCTCGGCTCCCCCGCCCGGACGTTCCTGGCGTCCGGGCTCCTGCTGTTCGGTGTAGCCGCTTTCGCGTTCGTCTCGTTACGGCCAGGCGCGCTCGATGACGAATCGGCCACGGCGTCGCGGGTACTGCACCAAGACCAGTGAAAACCGGGGTCTTTGGTGCTGAAATAGCACATCACCCTGGGAGGTCCGCGATGCAGACAGCGCAGTCGGAATCGCAGTCGGGGTCGAAGTCCGAACCGGACTCCGACAGACAACCGGCCCTGCCGTCACGACGTCCGCAAGTGGTCACCGCCCTCGCCGGGTTCGTGATCGGCGCCGGTGTCATCGGCATGCTGTGGGCGCTCTCGGGGGTCAACGCGGGTGCGCTCGAAGACGCGCAGGACGCCTGTCACGCACTCGCCAGGGTCGGCACGATCCCGGACACCACCGACTCGGCTCCCGGCGAACAGACCGTGCCGCTGCTGGCACCCGAGGTCCTGCACCGGATGACGGCCGCACGCGAACTCTCCGCCGCGGCGGCCGCCGCCAACGACACCTACAAGCCACTCGCCGAGCACATCGACGGCGTGAGCCGGATGGTGTTCAGCCTGCATTTCAACGAGATCGCCGGTCAGCGGCATCTGGCGCGGGCCGAACAGCTCTGCACCCAGCTCTAGCCCTTGTGGACCGTCTTGACGGTCAGCTGGTTGCCGGGGATCTTCCCCGCGCAGCCGAGCCCCTGCAGTGCGACGTAGTTCGACGCCGTCTCCTGCGGCAGGTACACCCGCAGCCCTCGGGTTTCGGTGGGCTTGCAGGCCGCCTCGTCGTAGTTGCGGACGTTCACGAAGCCGACATCGGTGGACGCGCTCTCGCCGTTGCCCAGCTGGATCGGGCCACCCTTGGCGCCGTCGCGGAACGCGGCCTCACCGACCTGATGGCCGTCCGCGCCGGTCACGTAGGACACCCCGGGGAAACCCTGGATGGTGCAGGCGTGCCCGCTGGAGTTGGTGATGACGAGCTTCCGGTACACCGTCCCGGCGGCCGCGTCACCGTTGGCGACGGAGATTTTCACGTCGCCCGCCTTGCAGAGCCCGTCGGCCTTCGGTGGCGGGGCGGGGACCTGCGCGGGCTGCGACACCGGTGCCGGGCTCGACGGACTCGCACTGGGCGCGGGCGAGGTCTCCGGCGCCGAACTGGGCGGCGACGCGGACGAACTCTGCGCGACCGGCGTGCTTTCCGAACCGCACGCGCTGAGCAGCAGGAGCCCGGCGGTCCCCGCGATGAGACCGCCGATGGAGATCATCTTCGAACGAACCATGGCCATTCGCCTCCTGTAGCCGGGTGACCCACCGATCAGTAGACGTGCTGTCCGCCGTCGGGGTTGCGCTTCCCCGGTGAATTCCCCACAAGGTGTTAATTGATCTCGTGGGGAGCATTCCCCGGAGGGCGCGGAGGCAAACGTGCGGCTCAGGAGGTTACGGGGGCTCCTGCCCAGGTGAGGCAGGTCCAGCCGTCGTCGGTCGCGGTTAGTTCGACGATGCCGGTATTCGGGATGAGGCCCTGATTGGCTACTTCAGCGTCGACGTTCCCGGCGAGCCATTCGCCGCCGAGCCGGATCGCACCGCCATGGCTGACGAGGACGATTGTGGCGTCCGGGTCGGCCTGCTCGTGCTTGGCACGCAGGCGGGCGACGGCGTCCAGCATCCGGCCGCGGACCTGTTCGCCGGTCTCGCCACCGGGGATCGGCGGGTCGAGTTCGCCGAGTGTCCACCGGCCCACGACGCTCATGTAGGTGGTGATCGAGTCCTTGTCGGTCTTGCCTTCGAGCTCGCCGGCGGCGACCTCGTGCACCCCGTCGACGATCTGGACGTCGAGGCCGAGCTTGGCGGCGAGCGGCGCGGCGGTCTGCTGGGCACGGATGGCCTGTGAGGCGTAGACCGCGACGATCGGCTCGCCGTCGAGCCGCGTCGCGAGGTCCTGTGCTTGTTCGCGGCCCAGTTCGGTGAGCGGCGGGCCGGGCAGCGCGGTGTCGAGCGCGCCCCGCACGTTGCCCTCGGTCTGGCCGTGGCGGACAAGGAGGAGTTTCACGCCTGTGCTCCCTTCCGGACCGACTCGACCCAGGCGATCGCGTCGGTGAAGTCCTCGTTGGCGGCACCCGGTTCGAGCACGGTCGTGCCACCGTCCGCACGCGGATGCGAACCGAGAAACCGCACGTTGCGGCAGCGGCGGCGCAACGCGGCCAGCACGTCGCCGATCCTTGGCTCGGTCACATGCCCCTCGAAGTCGATGAAGAACCGGTACTCGCCGAAGTTGTTCCTGGTCGGCCGGGCGTCCAGCTTGGTCAGGTTGATCCCGCGGACGGCCAGTTCGGTGAGCAGTTCGGCCAGTGCGCCGGTGCGGTTCTTGGCGGCCGCGACGATCGACGTGCGGTCGGAGCCGGTCGGTTCCGGCAGCTCGCCGGGGGCACGGACCAGCAAGAACCGGGTTTTGGCGTCGCGGACGTCGGCGACCTCGGTGGCCAGCACCTCCAGCGGATAGTGCTCGACGGCGACCGGGGCGGTGACGGCGGCGTCGAACTCGCCGGCGTCGACGGCGACCGCGGCGGCGGCGGTGGACGACGTCGCGACCGGACGGGCGCCGGGCAGATTCGCCTCCACCCAGTGGCGGACCTGCGCCAGTGCGTGCGGATGGCTCGCCACCGTGTGGATCTTGGTCGTACCCGGCCGGGTCAGCACGCTGAAGTGGACCGGCAGCAGCACCTCCGCCACCGCGACGAGCGGCTCGGCGTCGCTCAGGCTGTCGAGGGTGGCGGTGACCGCGCCCTCCACGGAGTTCTCGATCGGGACGCAGGCCGCGTCGGCCGCACCCGAGCGGACCGCTGCCAAGGCGGCCGGGATGGTCTCCGCGGGGATCAGCTCCTCACCGGGGGCGAGCCGGCGCGCGGCCTGTTCGGTGAAGGTTCCCTGTGGGCCGAAGTACGCGATCCTTGACACCCCGCCAGATTACGCACGCCGGGGGTGGCGACTTTCACTCGGACAGCCGGTACGCAAACCGGTTACGCCAGGTGGCTTTTTTTGTCATGCTTAAGGGCGTGACCGCCGAACCGGGCACGCACACCGGCCACGAGGATGTCGGCTCCTCTTCCGTTCCCTTGCCGGACCATCCCACTCCGGAGCTGGTGCTGTGCGCCGTCGATGACCTGCTCGCCGAAGCCTGGACCGCCGTCGCGGACACTGTGGACGGACGGATCTTCGTGCACCGCGGGTCGGTGCTCGACATCGTCGCCCAGGCCGTCGTCAGCCCGGCCAACTCCTACGGCTGGATGCGCGGCGGTATCGACGCGGTCTACGCCCGCGCCTATCCCGACGTCGAGCAGAACGTGCGCAGCGCCGTGCTCGCCTATCACGGCGGGGAACTCCCGATCGGTGAATCGGTGATCGTGCCGACCGGCGAGGCCGAACCCGCCTGGCTGATCAGCGCCCCGACGATGCGGGAGCCCGGCGAACGTCTCCCCCGCGACACCGTGCATCCGTACCTGGCCGCCCGCGCCGTGTTCCGGCAGTGGCGCGACGGCAGGCTCGACCAGGGCCGGGTCCGCGACCTGGTGCAGACGATCGCGATGCCGGGACTCGGCACCGGCGTCGGCGGGGTCGCCCCCGCCACCTGCGCACGACAGGTCGCCGCGGCCTGGGACGAGGTCTTCCCCTCCCACCGCACCCGTCACGGACGGTAACGCCCCGAAGCGGGGTACATCACATCGCAGCGCACTCTCGAGCGCTAAGCCCTACCGTTGAAGCGAGCTTCACCTGGTTCGAGGCACGCTTCCGCGCCGAGAACTCGTCAACACGGTTTTTGTACGGCGCCAGCGCAGGCGACGGGCGAGGAGTGTGCGATGCCGCGGGTCCGTGAGCTCAGCCCTTACGTGGAGCTTCACCGCGACCAATGGCGTGAGCTGCGCAGGTCGACCCCCCTGCCGCTGACGGCCGCGGAACTGCTGCGGCTGCGCGGTCTCGGTGAGCAGGTCGATCTCGCCGAGGTCGCCGAGGTCTACCTTCCGCTTTCCCGGTTGATCAATCTCCAGGTCGCCGCCAGGCAACGGTTGTACGAAGCCACCACCACCTTCCTCGGCGAGGACAGCCGGGGCACCAAGGTGCCGTACGTCATCGGGATCGCCGGAAGCGTCGCCGTCGGCAAGTCGACCACCGCACGCATCCTGCGCACCCTGCTCGCCCGCTGGCCGGATCACCCCAGGGTCGACCTGGTGACCACCGACGGTTTCCTCCACCCGCGGGCGGAACTGGTCCGGCGCGGGATCATGCACCGCAAGGGCTTCCCGGAGAGTTACGACCGGCGTGCCCTGCTGCGGTTCGTCACGGACGTGAAATCCGGGGCAGAGCGGGTCAGCGCGCCGGTGTACTCGCACCTCGCCTACGACATCCTTCCCGGTGAGGAACAGGTCGTTCAGCAACCCGACATCCTGATCCTCGAAGGGCTGAACGTCCTTCAGCCCGGCCCTCGGCTCACCGTCTCCGACCTCTTCGACTTCTCGATCTACGTGGACGCGCCGACGACCGACATCGAGCGCTGGTACGTCGAGCGCTTCCTCAAACTGCGGCACACCGCCTTCGCGGACCCTGCGTCACACTTCCACCACTTCGCCGGCCTCCCGGACGACGAGGCTCGGGCCGAGGCACGCCATCTGTGGCGCACGATCAACGAGCCGAACCTGATGGAGAACATCAAGCCGACACGGCCGCGGGCGACCCTCGTCCTCCGCAAGGACGCCGACCACACCATCAACCGGGTCCGGCTGCGCAAACTCTGAACTCGCACGCTGCGTGATCGGACCGGCACGGAATTCCTACTCACGGCGAGCGTTCACGGTGACTTCCAAGATCACTTCGCCGGAAGCCGATCACCCGGGCGAATTCCGGCCGTTCCCTCACAAGCACCAGCCTTCGCACCACCGGCGAGGCGTTCGTGCCTGCCGGTCGCGGTACGCGACCGGCGACCGGGTTCCCTCGGCCGATCGGCCGATCGACGCTCAGTACGTGTAACCGGTTGGCCGATACCGGCTACAGCCCCCCGAGGCGACCCTTGTGTCAGAGGCCCAAGCGGTTTCGAATGGGACCTTGAGCAGGGAGGAGGCTCACGATGTTCTCGATCATCCTGACCTGGGTCGGCTCGATTCTCGGACTCGCGCTCCTGGTGGCCATGGCCGTGGGAACCTTCTTCGTCGACTTCGACGACGCCCGTGGCGACCGTCGCCGGAAGAAGCCGGAAATCACGGAGAGCAAGGGCACCTCCGCGGCACCGCTGGGCTGAGCGGCCCGCCGCGATCCACCCTTCACCGTCTTGATCACTCGTTTAGTGGTTGGTTTCGGAAGACCTTCGTGGGTTTTGAAACCGACCACTTAGTCGAACGGGTTGTGCACCTGCGCGCCCAGCCCGGCCATGTCGGCGAGGTTCCGGGTGACCAGGGTCAGATCGTGGATCCGGGCGGTCGCGGCGATCAAGCCGTCGATGGACGGCACCTTCCGCGGCGCCTCCTGCCTGCCCCATTCGGCCGCGATGGCGGCGGTCACCGGAAGGATCCGATCCGAGAACTGCGCGGTCAGCCCGGCCAGCCAGTCGGCGAGGACGTCCGCCCGATCGCGATCACGCTCTCCCCGCTGCCTGAGCTTGTGTATCCCTCGCTCGATCTCCCCAACGGTCAGCACGCTCAAATAGAGCCTGCTCGACGACACTCCGCTCCACCACCTGGCGAAACCCGGGTTCTGCGTGCGGCGCCGGGCCTCGGACACGATGTTCGTGTCCAGCAGAAAACTCACCCGGTCACCTCCGAGACCTCTCTCGGCAGGTCGTCCGCGCGTTCGGCGGCGATCTCCTCCAGGACGTCGGCCAGCGCCTCACCCTGCTCGGCGTGGTGATGCTCGCCGGAGAGCAAGATCTTGAAGTCGACGGCTTCACCGCTTCCGGTCAGCCTGCGGTAGTCCACGATGTCGAGCACCACGGCCACCTCCTCCCCATGTTTGGTGACGAACTGCGGCCCCTCGGCCGCGGCCCGGCGCAACAGCTCACTCAGCCGCTGCTTGGCATCCTGCACTTGCCAGGTTGCTGCTTCCATCTAGACAGACTAGATGGAAGCTTGGGGGATGGCAAGGGGTGGGCAGGGGTGGATCGGTGGAAAAGTGCTGATCAGGCCAGTTCGCCGAGGGCCTTCCGGTAGTCGTCGATGTCGTAGTCCATCTCGTGCTCGCCTGCTTCACTCAGCTGTCCGGACAGCGAGTCGATGAGCCGGTCGAAGATCTCGTCGCGGTCCTGCCCGGCGTCACTCAGCCGCCGCACGGCCTGCCAGACCTCGGCTGGCTCGTCGAGCCAGAGCTGGTCGACGATCGTCGTCTTGAGCGCGAGCCGCATCCTCGGCTCACCGTCGAAGGTGTCCTCGGCCAGCGCCTCGTGGTACTCGGGGTGCTCGCCGATCACCAGCAGGCGGCGCTGCTCGGGGTCGGCGGGTTCGAGTTCCAGCTCCTCGTCGCCGATCTCCGTATAGACGGTGGGCACGGCGAACATCCGGCGTTCGAGGGCCTCCGCGAGTTCGGCCGGGTCCTCGATGCCTTCCGAGCCGTCGAAGTAGACGTCGAGCGTGGAGTCCTCTTCCTGCGCGAACTCCTCCAGGAACTCCGTCGCGCTCTCCAGCAGCGCCACGCGGGCGGCTTCCGGCAGCCCGGCACGGTCGGCGGCCCAGGTGACCCAGCCGAGCAGCGCGGGCTCCAAGGCGCCTTCGTACGCCTCCTCAATCTCGAATTCGCCGTCGAGCAGGGACTCGAGGAACCTGGCGAGCTTCTCGGGGCCGACCCGCAGCGGGCTGCCCGGCTCGGTCTCGCAGCCGTAGTCGACGAGAAGGCGCGCGTAGAACCGCGTCGCTTCGGTGTCCTCCACGAGCCCGGACCCGACGAAGTCGGCGACGACCTCTTCGCGGACCTGCTCGGGCCATTCGGTGACCTCGGGCGAAGGCTCGGCGGCCGGCAGTGCCCGGATCCACGCGATCGCGAGCGCGTGGAACCTCGCGTAGTCCTCGCTGACGTCGGGCTCTTCGACCTCGTCCGTCGCGGCCAGCCCGTCCGCGAGCAGCTGGTGCGCACGTTCGGGCAGCACCCGCTCCAGCGTGACCAGCTCTGGGTCGTCGGCGGCCTGCTGCCGCATCTCGGCCAGCACGTCGTGCGGCTTGTCCACCACGACGACGTCGCGGATCCGGCCGCCTTCGGTGAAGTCGACCAGCGCGAGCAGGCCGTGCTCGGCCTCGCCGCGGGAGAAGACACAGAGCAGGGAGGACTCGTCGCCGAAGACGTCACCGGTCCGCCAGCAGTCCCCGACGGTCACCTCGGCCAGCTCCGCCACCCAGTCCGGCTCCGGGATGCCCCGGCCCAGCACGGTGTTCAGCGCCGCGGCGGCCGCTTCGCGCTCTTCGTCGGTCTCGGCGAACACTCGCAACCCGGCGAGCAACGCGGCCGCGGCAGGCGTGATCTTCCGCTCGGCGAACGCGATGAGCTCCAGGCCCAGCGGCGTTTCGTCCGCTTCGACCTCGATCTCCCACCACTGGCCGAGCACCTCGGAGGTCAGCAGTTCGACGTCGAGCACCTCGGGTTCGGCACCAAGGGTCGAGAAGTCCCGGAGGACGTCCTTGAAGAGGCCCGTCACACTCGGGGTGGAGGGCTGGGCTGTCTTCTTGCGGGCACGGCTCACCGGACTCATGGCGACATGTTTTCACGCGATCCGGAACCGGCTCGTCGCGGTGGTCCTGGGCGCGCAACACGGGGTCCCGATCGCGGGGAGGACGCGGCGGACACCGGTTCAGGACCACCGCGACCAGATCGCGTCGCCGGGTTTCCTCGGTTCACTTCCCTTAACGACCGGCGACGGCCGCGGTTACGCCTTCACCGGTTTCGGAATCGCGATTCTCGCGGCCTTGACCTCGGCGATCAGCCGCGTCTTCCGTTTGTGTATTTCCACCACCGTGCCGAGGTATGCGCTGAATTCTTCAGTCGTACCGGCCTTTTTGTGCACCGCGCGCAGTTTGCGCAGCTGACGGGCCGCCTCGCGATAGGAGTTCGGATCTTTCCGCGTGATCAATTCTTCGACATGCTCCCGATAGATGGGAATTGTCTCGGCCGGATGGGCTATGGAACGCGACTCGGCGAGTTCGACACGCGTCGCCAAAGAGGCCTCGAAACGGACGGCCGCCCGCCATGCCTCGTCGGCGCGATCCTCACCGAGCAGCGCGCGGACGAGTTCGTCGGCGGCGTCCGTGCTCCCGGCGGCGAGTTCACGCAGGCGGGCCAGCGCGGTCTTGCGCTGGGCGACCCAGCGGCCGGTGTCCAGCGACTCCTCACGCAGCGCGAGGTAGGTCACGCAACCGGGGTTCTCGTCGAATTCCTTGCGCGACAAGGGAATCGGCTCCTCCACGACGGGAGGCGCCTCCTCCTTCTTGTCATGCGTGAGTGCCCGCGCCGCATGCGCGATGGCCTCGCTGTGCCGTCCCGCCGCACGCAGCACACGCACGATCTTGAGGCTGACGTCGACCCGCGGCGGCTTGGCGGCGAGGATCGCGACGAGCGCGTCGACATCGCCGGACACCTCCGCCAGCTCCTCGCGCAAGCGCTCGGCGGTCTCGCGCTTCGACCCGGCGGGCTGCCGCGCCAGCACTTCGTCCACAGTGGACTTGATCCGCGCGATTCCCTTCTCCCCCAAGGCGGAGGCGAAGTCGGCGAGGTCGATGACCGGCCGGCCCGGCCCGTCGAACTCGACTTCGAGGATCCAGTCGGCGAGGCTTTCCGGATCCGGCGGGCGCGCGACGCAGGCACGCGCGTACAGCTCGGCGGCTCGATCCAGCCTGTCCGCGATCTCACCCGAAGCGTCGTCGAGCTGCTCCAGCATCTCGCTGATGTCGTCCACCGTCCGGCGGGCGAGCGGGGCCAGATCGGCCCGGCTGCCGGCGTCGAGAAGCCGCTGAAGCGTGTCGAGGACGGAACCGACCTTCGCGGCGTATTCGACGTTGCCCGCCATGACGGCGGTGTCGAGCAGACGATGCGCCTCGGCGAGGTCACTCCCCTGGGTGACGAAGCGGCTCTCCAGGATTTGTCGTAACACAGGGTCACGCTCGGCGTGGGCGTGCAGCAGGTCCGCCAGCGTCTCCGCGTCCAAGGTGCGCAGGTAGGGGCGCAGATCCGTCGTGGAACTCACCCGGACAAGTCTGCCCGACCGGTTCGGTGACGCGTGTGGGCCAACAGCGTGCTCTTTCCGGCGTAGTCGTTCACCAGGTGTGACCAGCTCGAAGGCACCCGGCGGATCGGTCGCGGCAAGGTTTCGAGGCGCACCGGGCGGCGGATGACCGGGATCGGGAGACGCCGCGCGAGCAGCATGGCGACCGCCATCACCACCAGTGCGAGCAGGGAGATCGCCGTCGCGGCCGCCAGAGCGCCACTCAGCACGCGGCGGCCGCCGTCGATCGCGAGCTGGGCCGAGTACGAGATCTGCCGGGTGGCGAGGTCGCCGAGGGATCGGCTGACGACGCCGGCCGCGACGCGCCACGCGTCCTGGGTGACCGGGGGCGGGTTGGCCGCGCTCAACGCGGTTTCGACCGCGCCGAACCGGCCCCAGTCCGCACTTCCGACGAGGTCGCGGTAGAGCTGGCGACTACTTTCCGTCAGTTTTCCGGCGACGGCGTCGAGCCTGGAGTGGTAAGCGCCGACGGCCGCCGCGTAGTCGCGCCGCCCTTCGTCGTCGATCCCGGCGACCGCGAGGGCATCACTGCGGTCCATCCCTTCGACAACGGTGAGCAGTTCGACCGCGATCGTCTGCTGGTAGCCGACCTCGGCGTCGGGTGCGGCACGCGCGATCTCACGCAAGGCGGAAAGCGAGGTGTCGATGCGGTCGGCGTACGCGGTGTAGGTGGCGGAACGGCTGCCCGGCGCCTTCAACGCGGCAGCCCGGTCTCGCCGCAGCACCGCCATGCCCCGGCTCGCCTCGGCCATGGTGACCGCGCCGGCCTCGGCGTCGTCGCGGAGCTGGATGGCCTGGTGGACGAGGAACCCGCCGATGAACAACGCGACGAGCACCAGTGCCGCGCTCGGCACGAACGCGATGGAGAGCATGCGAGCGCGAAGGCTTCGCTGGTACGTCAAGGCTTTCCTTCCGGATCGGTCTCCCGACGTCCAGCGACGCTAGGCACTTCGCAAATTGCACGTCAACGCTCGTCCGCCATACGGCCGTTAGCGCACCGTGACGATCTGGTAGGCACGGCACGTGACACTCGACGATCTCAACCAGCGCCTCCGCGACTTCGCCGCGGCACAGGCCTGGGAACCGTTCCACACCCCGAAGAATCTGGTCATGGCGCTGTCCGGCGAGGTCGGTGAGCTGACCTCGCTGTTCCAATGGCTCACCCCGGAGGAGTCGGAGAAGTGGCGATCCGACCCCGAGCTGGCACACAACGTCGTCGACGAGATCGCCGACGTCACGCTGTATCTCCTTCAGCTGGCGAACAGTCTCGGCGTCGACCTCATCGAAGCCGCCAACGCCAAGATCGACCGGAACGAGCACCGCTTCCCGGCGCCCGATTAGCCACCTTTTGGGTCGTTCAGCTCGCACCGTGGTACTGGCACTGATGCTTTCACTGAGCGCGGTCGCCGCGCCGTCGTACGCGGTGCCACCGCCGATGACGCCGCGCGGGCCGCGGTGCCACAGGCGCGCGTTTTAACACTGACGTGGGACTTCTCCAGGCGCGTCCGATAGCGGGCTGGGAGGACGGGAACGGCGTCGTCTCAGTCGTCAACGGGACCGGTCCGGCCGGGATCGGGGCGCTCCCGGACTTGTTCGTCCACGGGCCGTCCTGGTTCACCGATCTCGGCTTTTCGGTCAGTGTCGAACAACGCTACGCAAGCGGGAATCCGCTGGTCGCGGGGCATTGGCGGACACGGGACGACGGGTCGGGTGGGCCACTTCAGGCGGCGGCTTCAGGCGGCCGTCGTCTCCGGTACTTCCGCGCTCGGCGGACGGGTCGTGCTGTTCGGCACCGAGCCACTGTTCCGTGATCACCCGAAGGGCTTGTACTCGCAGGTCGCCAAGGCGGTTTCCTGGGCGGCCGCCTGATCGAGACGTCTACGCTTTGTGGTCATGTCCCCCGTTTCCCGTGGCCGGAAGCCGAAGAAGGCCAAGAAGAACAAGAAGCAAACGACGAAGCCGAAGTCTCCGCTCGCCGCCGAGCCGGTGACCTTTCCGGACTGGTTCGAGGAGGGAGTCGAGAACGTCCTGAGCGGTGTCGGCGGGCTCATGGCCTGCGAGACGGCTCGGGGCCTCGAACAGGCCACGGCCGAGCTGCTCGGAGGCGAGCTGAAGCGCGCCATCGACGAGGAGCGGTACGGCCTCGACTTCGACCTGTTCTTCACCGCGGTCGTCGCCGAGATGTCCTTCCGGGCGAAGGCCGAGCCGACGGAGGCACTGTGGCGACTGCTGCACGGGCTGCTCGCGATCGCGGCTCCCGGCGTGGTGCCGTACCTGCGATCCTCGATCGCCCGCGTCGACGACGCGAGCCGGTCGGAATGGCCGCGGTCCCTCGCGGAGATCGAGGCGACCGGTGAAGTCTGGGAAATGCGCGACGTCTACGGCACCCGCCTCGCGGTGATCGCGGCGTACACCTACCCCGGCGTGTACCTCTTCGACGTCGACATGTCCGGAATCCCGGTCCTGGACGGCGGCGATGTCCACGACGACGTCGAGCAAGCCGTCGAAGCGTGGCGGAAGAAGCTCGGTGACGAAGCAGGCGACGCCGAACCGCGGGCGGTGACCGACACCGACCGACTGGGCGGCCTGCTCAGCTGCGACTTCGACGTCATCGGCTTCGAGTCACGCAACGCGCTGGACAACTGGTATCGAGCGCAGCGTCGCCTCGAGGATCTCGCGGCAGCGCTGAATAAGCGGAATCTACCGCTCCCGCCGTACCGAGTGTTCTTCGATGACGCCGACCCGGCCGAGATGACCACCCCGTTCGCCGCGTGGCATATCGAGCACTTCGGCAACGAGCCGGAGCCCGGGCTCGTGGAAGATCTCGCCCGCGAATGGATGGGTGGCCTGGTGCCGGACACCCGGTTCAGCGTCTCCCCCGGCCGGATCGGCTACTACCTGGAAGTGATCGGCGACTGGCGGGATCCCGCGGCGATGGCCCTGCTGCCGAAGTGGGCCCGCTGGCTGGGTGAGCGGGCGGGCCTGCCGTCCCCGCTGGTGGAAAGGGTGGTCGCCAAGGCGACGAAGTAACGTGGGGGTATGCCGATCCAGGTGCTGCTCATCGACGACCACGAGGTGGTGAGGCGCGGGCTGCGCGACCTCCTCACCGACGAGCCCGACATCGAGGTCGTCGCCGAGGCGAGCGGGGTCGACGAGGCCCTTGCCGTGGCGATGCACGTCGAGCCGGACGTCGCGGTGGTCGACGTGCGGCTCGGTGACGGCGACGGCATCGCGCTCTGCCGCGAGCTGCGTTCGAAGCCGAACCCGCCGCAATGCCTGATGCTGACCGCGTTCGACGACGAGGAGGCCATGGTCGGCGCGATCATGGCAGGCGCCGCCGGCTACCTGCTGAAACAGGTCCGCGGGCAGGACGTCGTCAACGCGGTCCGCGAGGTCGCCGCCGGCCGGTCGCTGCTCGACCCGCTGTCGACGGCGCGGGTGCTGGACAAGCTGCGGCATCCGCCAGAGGACGAACTCGGTTCCCTCACCGAACGCGAGCGCGAGGTGCTGGACCTGATCGGACAGGGCATGTCGAACCGCGAGATCGCGGAACGCCTGTTCCTCGCCGAGAAGACGGTGAAGAACTACGTGACGTCGGTCCTCGCGAAGCTGGGCATGCAGCGCCGTACGCAGGCCGCGGCATGGATCGCGCGCCGGGACAGGTAGTGCGCGAAATAAGCACCCCCCCCCCGTCATTTTGGGCGAAGGTCCCGGTTGATCCCGAGTTCGATCAGTGGCTCACCGTCCGGTTCTCTCATCGCGTTCTGGTCGTCGTCCGCACCGTGACCACCTTGACCCGGCTGCTCGACGTCGTGTCGCTGCTGAAGGATGACCCCCGGGTCCAGGTCGTGTTCACCCACAACGAGCGAGAACCGGCGATTCTGTCCTCCGGGGTCAGTGAGTTCCTCGCCTCGCTGGACGCGAAGGTCATCTCCTGGGACCAGGCGGTCAAAACCTCGTTCGACCTCGCGATAGCCGCCAGCGAGAACGACGAACTCCACCGGCTGAAAGCACCTGTTCTGCTTCTACCGCACGGCATCGGACACCAGAAGCGCTATCCGCACCAGATCGTCATTTCGGGGCTGAACCCGGCACGGCTGGTCCGCGACGGTCACGTCGTACCCAGCCGGATAGGTCTTTCGCACAGCAACCAGCTGCATTACCTCCAGCAGAACTGCCCACAAGCCGAGCCGCATGCCGTCGTCGTCGGCGACCCCTGCCACGATCGGATGCTCGCGAGCCTTCATCGCACGGCCCGCTACCGAAGGCTGCTCGACGTACGCGGGCGCAAGCATGTGGTGCTGGCATCGACTTGGGGGCCCGACTCCCTGCTCGGTTCCGATCCGGGTCTGCCGGCGCGTCTGCTCACCCAGCTTCCCGTCGACGAGTACAAGCTCAGCCTCATCGTCCATCCA
Source organism: Amycolatopsis sp. NPDC051071 (assembly GCF_040682875.1). Taxonomy (NCBI): domain Bacteria; kingdom Bacillati; phylum Actinomycetota; class Actinomycetes; order Pseudonocardiales; family Pseudonocardiaceae; genus Amycolatopsis; species Amycolatopsis sp. NPDC051071. The sequence goes on from NZ_JBFBBY010000001.1 coordinate 19,902, forward strand.
GGTGTGTGGGCCGCACACAGCCCTTGGCAGATTCGAGCGTGGCTCTCCCGGGCCCGCCGTGCGGGACTCGCCGTGATCCCGCCCCAACGTGGCTGGCAGGCGACCATCGTCTCCGCCGATTGCCTGATCTCGGACGGCGGCTCCATCCCGCTGTACGCCGCGGCCGCGAAGATCCCCGTCGTGATCGGCAGCCGTGAACCCGCGACCGTGGTACCAGGCTCACCGCTGGCCGAACTACTCGTGAAGGCAGCACGACTCGACCCGGAACGAGACCTGTCCGAACAGCTCGACCAAGTCATCGCGAGCGAATCGCTCACCGATGTCACGGAGCAGGCGGTCGAGTTCCCCGGGAAGTGCGCGGAGCTTCTGCGACCACTTCTCTACGAGCTGATGGGCCTGGCCGAACCGGCTGCCCGCGCGGCGTTCCGCCCCACTCCCGACCCTGTCCCCGAGGTCATGGAACCTACGACGTTCTCGGTCGAGGTCCGGCAGCACGGCGACTGCTTGACGGTCCGCAGATTCCCCGGTGAGCGGGCAGGCCAGGTCGCGCCCCCGGATCGCCATCTCGTCGCACACGAAGAACTGTCCACACTGGACGAACTCGAAGGTGCTGCCGTGGTCTATTGCGAGTTCACCGGCGAGAACAGCGACTTCGCCGCCTGGGCACGGGAAATCGCTCGCCGTCGTCCCGATGCCGGGCTCATCGCGGGAGTCGGTGTGGACCGGTGCCTGCTCTGGAACACCGAAGGGCAGATCATCGAACTCACCACACAAGGTGAACCCCTGCCCGCGATTTCAGCCTGCTACTGGCGCGGGAAGCACGGCTTTCCGATGACGGGGTCGTTCCGCGTGCGCTGCGGCCCCGGCACGCGAACCGTGGTCGCCTCTGCCTTCACCGGGTGACCAGTGGCGGCAAGCCGTTGATGATCTTGGCGTGCACTCCGCCGGCACGCGGATGCCTGACCGCTTGCAACCGCTGCCAGACGCCGGACCAGTGGTGCCGAGCCAGCTCGAAATTCCCGCAATACCAGGCGGCGTCCCCGAGTGCCTCGGCGATCTCCAGGTCGTATTGATCACTTCCGGTGGGAGCCACCAGCCGCCAGACCTCCGGCAGCAGGTCGAGCGCCTGCCGCGCGGAAGCCGTGCTCCCACGGCTCAGCACCTTCGCCCGGACCAGCCAAACCTGGGCGAGATCACGGTTGTTCCCGGTATCCGTCTTCGACTCGGCCTCTTCGAGCAACTGAAGCGCGCCGGCGAGGTCGCCGAGTGGCACCAGGACGTTGGCGAGCATCCTCGCGTGCAACCCTTGCCCGCGAAACGGAAGGCCACCCAGCGTCCGGCTGATCGTCAACGCTTCGAAGAAGCAGGTGGCCGCCTCGGTGTACTGGCCGCGTTCTCGATGGTAAAGCCCGCGAAACTCCCAAAGTGACGCGCGGAGTTGACGATTCGTTTCGGTTTCGGGTGACTCCAACCGGTGAAGAAGCTCCCTCACCCGGCCGAACTCCACCTCCGCCCGCGAAAACTCCTGCAGCAGCGAATACAGGCGCGCCTGCTGCCCGATGGTCCTGAGTTGGAGTGCGACGTCTCCCAGCGCCTCCGCGCTGGCTATCCCCCATTTGTTGATCTCCACGAGCTCACGCGGATGTCCCCGGTGCAACCCGACAATTTCCAGTGCGCCACAGATCTGTGTCAGCTCACGATGGAGTCCGGCGTAATGGGCCGGTTCCGCCAGTGCACGGTAAACCGGGATTTCGGCGACCAGCAGATCGACCGGGTCCTGCCCGCGGGCGAGGTCCAAGGGGCGGGTGTCCTTCGGCAACGTCTGGTCGTACAGCCTCAGCCGTCCGCCGGGCATTTTCCAGTGATCCGCCTGTACCGCCCGGGTGCGGTGGAATCCCACGAGCCGCGGGAGTCCTTCGCCCTTCGGCAGATGACCTGCGCGGGTGAGCGCCTGCCTCGCTTGTTTGGTCAGCCGAAGCCGCTTGCCTGGCTCCTCGGTCACGAAGAAAACGGATTGGAGATGTACCAGCTCGGCAAGGACCTCGAACGGTTCACAACCGGCGACGGCCGCGGCCGCGTCGTGGGTGAAGCTCGGTCCCGGAATCTCACTCAGCAACCGGCAAACGTCCAGTTCACGTTGAGGAAGTCCGGCGAGAACCCGGTCGAAGGCGGCACTCACGGGGCCGAGGGCCCGCCCGCCGCGTAGTTCCTCCGCGAGGAGTTTGAGCGGCCGGGTGGCCAATGCCGCTCGCTGCCTTGCCGCTATCGCCGCGGCGACCACCGTGGCCGGAAACCGATCACATTCGACGAGGACTTCGTGGGTGCCGTCGGGATCGGCTGTGAGCAAGCCGGTTCCCGCGATCGCTTCGAGGAGCATCCGGTCCGCTCCCTCTTCGAGTCTGCTGAGGGGGACGTGCCGGGGATACTGCGTCACGAGCTCGTCAGGTGCGCCCTCGGTCAAGACCAGCACAAGACTCATCGGCGCCGGAGGCACCAAGGCCTGAAGATCGCGGACGTTTTCGACCGAGTCGAAGACCAGGAGCAGCCGCAGTGGCGTGAGAAAGGCGTTGTACTGGGCCTTCAGCTCACCGGCACCCGACGTGACGAGTTTCGGCTCCACTCCCAGTGCTTGGAGTACCGCCTCCCTGACCTGGCTGATCCTCAGCGGCGCTCCCGGGCCATCGCGATGATCTCCGAGGTCGATCAGCAGCGCGCCATCGGGATACGCACTGTCCGAGCGCATCCCGAAATGCTCGGCGAGCGCCGTTTTGCCGACGCCGGAAGGACCGGAAAGCACCACCACGCCGGTACCGGTCAGCTGGGCCTGAGCGCCGACGCGGTCGTACAGATTCGGCGAACGGGGAACGATCCGGGGTCGGGTATGGCTCATCTCGAGCATGCTTCCGACCAGTTCCCGCAGTTCCCTCGCCACAGCGGGGTCTTCGGCGGCCAGACGACGCACAGCGGCTTCCAGCGCGACCGGATCCGAACGCAGCCGTCGCTCGTCGCGTCGTCCCGACAGTTTCTTCCAGAGATACTCGGCCACCTTGCCGCCACTGGTGAAGCACAAGGCGATGGCCTGTTTGACGATCTCCGTCTGAATCATCGGATCGGTCACCTGTAACCCCCTCACAGCCGTACCGGACACGCTAGCAGCGCGGATCATCCGCGTCACTTAACGTGACTTCAGCCTGACCTGCGGCGAGTTCGTGCGTCACCGAGGCGTGCCGAGACCCCGCACTCGCGTGCTTGAAGGCGGAACTCGCGTGCTTCAAGGCGGAACTCGCGTGCTTGAAGGCGGATCTCGCGTGCTTGGAGGCGGATCTTTAAGCCTCAGGGGTGCACGGTGTCGCGCTGGTCCGGGAACACCGTTCCGAGGAGTACAGCTCGACGTCCTCCGGCACCTTCCCCGGATCAAACGCGGGTCAGTTTGGCGTAGGCGACGACGTTGTCGAGGTAATTGCCGGTCGAGGAGTCGAAGTCCCCGCCGCAGGTGATCAGGCGCAGTTCCGGCGTGGTCGTGTCGCCGTAGACCTTCTCCGTGGGGAAGGACCTCTTCGGGTGCCGCTCGACGGCGTACACGGTGAACACCGCTGTCCTGCCGTCCTCACGGTGGACGATGGCCTCGTCACCGGTCTTGAGTTCCTTGAGCCGGACGAAGATCCCCGGCACCTTCTTGTAGTCGACGTGTCCCGCGAGCACGGCGGGCCCGATCTCACCGGGAGCCGGGCCGCCGGTGAACCAGCCGGTGGTGATCGCGTCACGCGGCACCTGCAGGCTGCCGTCACCCGTCAGGCCGAGGTCCACGATCTCGCCGGTGCGGACCCCGATCGCCGGGATTTCGAGCGTCGCCGGTTTCGAGGGTCCGAGTGGAGCGGCCGCGGCGGTCGAGGGGACCACCGCGACCGAAGCAACCGTGGTGGGCTGGGCAGGCGACGCGACCTTGCCTGCCGACGGGCCGGCGCACGCGGTCAGCGCGAACGCGAGCACCACCCCGATGAGGGTGCCGGCGACCAGCGGGAACGGCCACCGGCGCCAGGAAGCCGGTGTCATCGCTCGGCACGCCGCCGGAGGACGAGGCTCAAGCCCGCGGCCGCCGCGGTCAGCAACGCCGCGCCGGTCAGCGCGACCGCACCGATCTCCAGGAGACCACCGTTGTCTTCGGTCGTCTCGCCTCCACCGGTCGCGACACCGCCGACGGGCTTGACCTTCACCTGGCCGGATCGCGCGGGCTCGCCGAACCGGGACTCGCAGGCGTACCCGTCGTGGTCACCGTCGAGCTTGTACGGGTCACGCGGGTTCTTCTTGAGTTCGGCCTGCGCCGCGGCCTGCGACGGGAAATCGGCGCAGTCCTTGTCGGCGGATCGCGTACTGCCCGGCGCCGGTTTCGTTTCCGTGGTGACGGGCGGCGTGATCGTTTTCGTCGGCGCCGTTCCCCGCTTCGGCAACGTTTCGCAGGCGATTCCATCCTTGTCACGATCGAGACCATGCGGATCGGATCGATCTTTGTCGAGCACAGCCTGCGCGTCTTCCTGGAACTGGAAGTCACCGCAGTCCAGATCCGCGGCCGCGGGCGCCTCCGCCAGCGCGAACGCGACGGAAGCGGGGCCGAACAAGGAGAATCCGGCGAGGATCACGGCCGTGCCGATGGCGCGACGAACCGAGGACATGTGGAGTCCTTTCAAGGGGAATTCGCGCTCCGAGCGCGTTCGATACCTTTACAGTCGCGCACCGGCGCCAGTCGTTACGGATTAATCGTAAAATGCGAATCGCCACACTGACGAGTGATAAAGTCCGTTAATTTCACACGGTTTGATCGAGTGGGACGTCGAAAGCGACCAAAGTGCCGAGACTTGGCGACGAATTGATCGAAAACCGGCCGCCGGACGTCGTCGCTCGTTCGTCGAGATGGCGGAGGCCGCGTTTGGCGACCCCTTGCGGAACACCGGATCCGTTGTCACGCACGCGAAGTTTGACACCCTCGGCGTCGCGGCTGAGGGTCACGCGGGTCTCGCTCGCGCCCGAGTGTCTGACCACATTGGACAGTGCTTCGCGCAGGGCGGCGCGGATGTGGTCGGCCTGTTCGGCGGGGATGTCGGCCAGCTCCCCCGAAAGTTCGAGGGTCGGCGGGTAGCCGAGCAGTTCGCCCGCGATGCGCACCTCGCCACGCGCGGACTCGGCGAGGTCGGTGGCGGTGACCGTCTCGTTGGCGGGCTCCGGGCTGCGCAACGCGCGCACGGTGCCGCGAATCTCTTCGATGGTCTGGTCGAGCTGGTCGATCGCCTCGGACAAGCGCACCCCGTCGGCCTGCGCGAACCGCTTCCGCATGTTCTTGCGGACGCGGTCGAGCTGCATTCCGGCGCCGTAGAGCCGTTGCACGATGACGTCGTGCAGTTCGCGTGCGATGCGTTCGCGCTCCTGGTAGAGGGTCACCCGGTGCCGGGCGTTGGCGCCTTCGGCCAAGGCGAGCACGACACCGGCCTGCGCGGCGAAGGCGGTGAGCACCTCGACGGTGCTGGCGGAGAACGGCTTCCCGCCATGACGGCGATACACGGTCAACGCGCCGAGAACACGCCCGCCCGCCCCGAACGCCGAAGCCGCGAAGGGGCCGAAGCCCTGCAGTTCCGCCGGCACGAAGCGTGCCGTCCGGGGATCGACGGTGAAGTCCTCGCTGACCACCGGTTTTCCGCCGCGGGCGACCTGACCGGCGGCGGAATCAGCGGGAAAGGCCAGCCCGCGAAGGCCTTGGGTGGTGACCCCGTGCGCGGCTTCGACGACCACCGGGCCGTCGTCGGAACGCACCATGAGGAGACCGAGGTCGGCCTCCGCCAGTTCGACGGCGCGGGCGACGACGGTCTCCAGCACGTCACCCGGATCGTCGCCGGACAGGGCGGTGCCGGTGATCTCGGTGGCGGCGGACAAGGCGCGCGCGGCAAGCGTGGGATCCATGAGCGCTATCGACATTAGCGGGCTCCGGCCGGTGCGCGCGCTGTGACGCGACCCTCTCGCACCTCCAGCACGACGTCGGCGTCGGCTGCTTCGGCGGCGTTGTGCGTGACGTGCACGATTGTCTTCCCCGCCAGGGCCTCGCCGAGACGTTCGCGGACGGTGCGCGCGCAGGCCTCGTCGAGATGGGCGGTCGGTTCGTCGAGCAGGACCAGATCGGCCTGAGTGGCGCCGAGCAGGGCACGCGCGAGCGCGAGCCGCTGCGCCTGGCCACCCGACAGTCCGGCGCCTGCGCTGTCGAGCATCGTCGAGATCTCGACGTCTTCGAGAACGGCCTGGTACAGGGCTTTTCGGAGGTCGGCCTCGGACGCCGCCGGGTTGGCGAGGCGCAGGTTCTCGGCGACCGTGGTGGAGACGAGCATCGGCTCCTGCGGTGCCCAAGCGACCTTCTGCGGAGTGGCGACCTCGCCTTTGCCGGGCTTCAGGAAACCGAGCAGTGCCGCGACGAGCGTCGACTTCCCGGCGCCGCTCGGTCCGACGACGGCGACGTGTGTGCCGGGCGCGATGTCGAGGTCGACGCCGGTGAGGACCGGGCGCTCCGTGCCGGGCCAGCCGAGGTCGGCGTTCCGGATCCGCACCCCACCGATGTCATGAAAGGGTCTTTCAGGACGTTTTTCGTCCTGAAAGACCCTTTCATGACACTCGGCGAGGCGCAGACGGGCCTGACGCAGGGTGTCCCAGTGCTGCGCGGCAGGCGGAAGAAGGGAGAGGACCTCCGCCAGCGCGAGCGGGACCAAGGCGACCACGGGCGCGAGGACCGGGTTCAGCGCACCGGCGGCGACGGCGCTCACCGCGAACCCGGTGCTCACGACGGTGGCGGCACCCGTCGCCAGGATGATCAGGGCATCGGCCGCACCGGCACCGAACGCCTGCCGCCGCGCTTCGGCGGTCAAGGCGGTGTCGGTCGTGGCGATTCGGCGACGTCGTTCTTTGTCGACGCCGTACGCGATCAGCTCGGCGGCGGCCTCGAACAGGCTCAGCACCTGCGCCGACACCGAACGCCGTCCGGCGGCCAGCGCACTCGTCGCGCGGCGTTCGGCCCGCAGCGCGAGCAACGGCGCGAACGCGCTCACCACGACGGCCGCGGCCAGCGCGAGCCCGGCTTCGGGCAGTACGGACGCCTGCACGGTGACGGCGCCCGCGGCCACCAGCGCGACCACGACCAGGGGTGTGATCACCCGGGGCAGCAGATCACGCACAGTATCGGTGTCCCCGACCAGCCGCCGCTGCTCTTCACCCGCCCGAAGTGCCCGCGCCGGTCCGAGCCGCACCAGCGACTCCCACAGCCGCACCCGCAGGCTTCCGGCGATCCGGACCGCGGCGTCGTGCGTGACCAGGCGTTCGAGGTAACGCAGACCCGCGCGGCCGAGGCCGAAGGTCCGCACGCCGACGATCATCACCGTCAGGGTCAGGATCGGCGGCTGCTGCGACGCCTTCGCGATCAGCCAGCCCGAAAGCGCGGTCAGCGCGACCCCGGCGAGCAACGCGGCGGCCCCGAGCAGCGCGCCGCCGAAGAACCGGCGGTGCAGCAGGCCGCGCCACGGCAACGGCCTGGTCGCCGGCCGCTCATCCGTCGTGACGGATTCCGGCACCGGACCGGTCGACATGTCGATACCGGGCGAGCGCTCATGCGCGGCGATGATCGCGGCGGCACCGTCGTCGACGGCGTTGCGGACCGCGTTCATGACGAGTCCGGCGTTGACCTCGTCGAGGTGAGCCGTTGGCTCGTCGAGCAGGAACAGCCACGCCCCCGACCGGATCCGCACCAGCGCCCTCGCCACCGCGACCCGCTGCCGTTGTCCTTGTGAGAGCTTCGAAACCGGACGCCCGGCCAGGCCGGTGAGGCCGAGTTCGCCGAGGACGTCTTCGGCGCCGACCTCCTCGCGGACCGTTCCCCCGCCGAATACGGGCGACTGCGGCACCCAAGCGACGTTCTCGCGCCAGCGTTCGAGATCCGCGTCGGCGAGGCTGGTGCCGCCGACGGTGATCGTCCCGTCCTGCGCTTGCACGAAGCCGAGCAGCGCGGCGAGCGTTGTCGATTTGCCGCCGCCGCTGGGTGCGCGCAGCCAGATCAGTTCACCAGGGCGGACGCTGAACGTCTCGCCGTCGGGCGCGAAACCGCCACGCCTCGCGACGCGGAGTCCGGCGACGCGGACCTCGCCCTTGGCCATCGTCTCAGAACCGTTAGGCGGCAAGGGTTCCGCGAGCACGTCCGCGACCCGGCGCACGGCCTCGACGCCGTCCTCGCTGGCGTGGAACGCGGCACCGACAGCGCGCAGCGGCTGGTAGCACTCCGGCACGAGGATCAGCACGCCGAGCCCGATGGCCAGCGGCAGGTCGCCGGACACCAGCCGGACACCGATGACGACCGCGACCAGCGCGACCGAAAGCGTCGCGATCAGTTCCAGCGCGAACGCCGACGCGAAGGCGACTTTCAGGGTCTTCAGTGTCGTGCGGCGATGGCGCTCGGAGATCTTCCGGACCGTCTCGGCCTGCGCCTCGGCACGCCGGAACGCGCTGAGCACCGGCAACGCGCGGACCAGTTCCAGCAGGTGACCCGAAAGCCGGTGCTCGGCGTCGGCGGACTCCGCGACCCGTTCAGCGGTGTGCTTGCCGATCAGGATGGCGAACATCGGCAGCAACGGCACGGTGATCACGACGAGCACGGCCGATGGCCAGTCCGCGAACAGGATCGCGGCACCGGCGGCGAGCGGGGCGATCGCGGCGGTGACCAGCGCCGGGAGGTACTGGGTGAAATAGGCGTCGAGCGCGTCGAGTCCCTTGGTGGTCAACGACGTCAGCTCGCCGTGGCCGCGGCGGGCGATCCATTCCGGGCCGAGTTTCAAGGCGTGGTCGATGGCTTTGGCGCGCAACTCCTCCTTCGCGCGGGCGGCCGCGCGAGCGGAGACCACTCGCACCGCCCAGCCGGTCAACGCGCGCCCAGCGACGAGCGCGAGCAGCACGGCCAACCCGGCGGTGCGGTCCCCGTGCGCTCCGCGGACGACCGCGGACAGGATGTCTGCCAGTAGGAAAGCCTGTCCCACCAGCAAAATCGCGTTGACGAAAGACAGGATTCCGCTGAGGATCAACGCCCGGCGCGCCGCCGCCGAAAGCGGGGCGAGCGCGCCGAGCGGACCCTTTCCCGGTCGCGCTGGGTCCATTGTGGACTCCTTGGCGGAAAGGGTTTCGCGGCCGGGAAGTTCGGTCATGGTGCGTGCACCGGTGGGATGTGCCGGGTGCCGATGCGTTTGCGGAACACCCAGTACGTCCAGCCCTGGTAGATCAGCACCGCGGGTGCGCCGAACAGCGCGACCCAGGTCATCACGGTCAGCGTGTACGGGCTCGACGCCGTGCCCGCGATGGTCAGCGTGTTCGCCGGGTCCAAAGTGGACGGCAGGACGTCCGGGTACAGCGCGACGAAGATCGCGACGGCGGAAGCCGCGATGACCCCGCCAAGCGCGGCGAACGCCTGCCCTTCCCGGCCCGCGTGGATCCGGAACCACGCGACGACCGCCGCGACGACGGCGACGCCGATCAGGAACAGTGTCCACAGGTCACCCGAGCGCAGTTGCACGACGATGAGGAACGCGAGCAACGGCAAAAGGGCGAACGGGAGCAGGCACGTGGCCAGTTTCCGGGCGCGATGGCGGAGGCCGCCTTCGGTTTTGAGGGCGAGGAACGTGGCGCCGTGTACCAGCGAGAACCCGACCACGGCGATCGCGCCGAGCACCGTGTCGACGCTGAGGGCTGCGAAGGGGCCGCCGACACGGTCGCCCTTGGCGTCCAGAGGGAGGCCGAGGACCGTGGTCGCGAGGAGCAGGCCGACACCGAACGGCGGGATCCACGAGCCAATGCCGATGACGCGATCCCAGTTGCGGCGCCAGCGATCGGAGTCGACCTTGCCGCGGTATTCGAACGCGACGCCGCGACCGATGAGGGCGAGCAGGACGACCAGGAGCGGCAGGTACGCGGCCGAGAACAGCGACGCGTACCAGCCGGGGAACGCGGCGAACATCGCGCCGCCCGCGACGATCAGCCAGACCTCGTTGCCGTCCCAGACCGGGCCGATCGTGTTGACCATGACGCGGCGCTCGGTGTTGTCCCTCGCGAGGACCGGCATGAGCATGCCGACGCCGAAGTCGAAGCCTTCGAGGAAGAGGTAGCCGAGCCAGAAAAGGGCGATGGCGCAAAACCAGATCGTTTCGAGGGTCATCGGGGGCTCTTTTCGGCTGGAGACTGAAGGGGACTTTCGCCGGGTGCGATGCGGTGAAGGGAGCCTTCGCTGCGCCGCTTCGCTGTTTGGTGCCCGGCCGCGGCCCGCCCTACGTCGGGACGCCTCCACTCCGCGTGCGATCCTGCGCCGGGCCGCCTCCCCGCCACGCGCCCACCCCGGACGTCGCGAACGTGGCTTTCGCAACCCGCCCCTACCACGCGCACCCGCCCGAACCGACCCCTCAGGCCTTCGTCGCCCTGAGTTATCCACAACCGCTCAAGTTGTCCACAGATTGGCTGTGGGTAACCCGCCCGAGCGATACTCCCGATACGCTGGGTGCGGGGCCGTCCCCCGGGAAGGGCGGGGGGCTGGGTACGTGACGTCAAGAGGCGATCAGTAGGCGAAAGCCAGCGCGTCATCATCGCTGTCACCGCCTTCGGGGTCGCCATTCTTGCTGGTAGAGACAGGTTTCTTGGGTGGCATGACGGCGTCGACACCGCCGCGCACGTACTTGCGCATCAGGTAGACCTCGACGACGCCGAGAGCCGCGTAGACGGTCGTCAAAGCAATCAGCGAGGTCCACACTTCGCCTGTGGACAACTTCGAGACGGCTTGCGCGGTGAACATCCACACTCCGTCAACACCGGTCGGATTCGGCACCACCACGAACGGCTGACGCCCCATCTCCGTGAAGATCCAGCCGGCGCTGTTGGCGATGAACGGGGTCGCGATCCCGCCGAGCATGATCCACGGGAACCACCGCTGCCCGGGGATCCGTCCGCGCCGCGTCAGCCACAGCGCGAGCAGCCCGATCCCGGCCGAAATGGCACCGAAGCCGATCATGAAGCGGAAACCCCAGTAGGTCACCGGGAGATTGGGCACGTAGTCGATCGGTTTGCCGGCGAGCGAGCCGAGCTGCGGATCGTCGGGGTAGTTCGTCCCGTACTTCGCCTGGTACTCGGTCACCAGGTTCTCGACGCCCTTGACCTCGGTCGAGAAGTCGTTGTGCGCCAGGAACGAGAGCAACGCGGGCACGGTGAACGTCTTGACGTCCTCGCAGTTGGAGCCACTGACGTCCCCGATCGCGATGATCGAGAAGCTCGCCGGTTCTTCCGTATGGCACAACGCTTCCGCCGACGCCATCTTCATCGGCTGCTGCTCGAACATCAGCTTGCCCTGCACGTCACCGGTGATCGCCAGCACCGCGAACGCCACCACACCGGTCCAGCCGCCGAGGCGCAACGACGAACGCCATACGGCACGGTGCTCGTCGTCCTCCGAACGCTTGCGCCACAACTGCCAGCCGGCCACCCCGACCAGGAACGCCGCCGCCACCGAGAAGGCACCCGCGACCGTATGCGGGATCGCGGCGAGCGCGGTGTTGTTCGTCAGCACCGCCCAGATCGAGTTCATCGTCGGCTTCCCGTCGACGAACTCGACCCCGACCGGATGCTGCATCCACGAGTTCGCGGCGAGGATGAAGTACGCGGACGCCACGGTCGCCAGGGAATACGCCCAGGCACACGCCAGGTGCACCTTCTTCGGCAGCTTGTCCCAGCCGAAGATCCACAGCCCCAGGAAGGTGGACTCGACGAAGAACGCGACGAGCCCCTCCATCGCCAGCGGCGCGCCGAACACGTCCCCGACGAACCGCGAGTACGCGCTCCAGTTCATCCCGAACTGGAACTCCTGCACGATCCCGGTGACCACGCCCATCGCGAAGTTGACCAGCAGGAGTTTCCCCCAGAACTTGGTCATCTTCAGATACCGCTGTTCACCTGTCCGGACCCACGCCGTCTGCATCCCGGCGACCAGGACGGAAAGCCCGATGGTCAGCGGGACCATCAGGAAGTGATAGACGGTGGTTATGCCGAACTGCCACCGCGCGAGATCGAGAACCTCCACGCCTCAAGCCTGCTCATCCCGAGGTCGGCCCACCAGTTCAAGTGGTCCCGTTCTCGCCGGGACGTAGGTCCCGCGCGCCCAGGCTCAGCCGAGGTCGGCGATGGCGAGCCGCGCCTCGTCGGCGACCTGCCGCCGCGGGCCCGAATCCCCCAGTGTCAGCACGTGTTCCAGCGCCAACGCGTACGCGGTTCCGAACGCGTCCTCGACGGCGACAGGGATATCCGGCCGCACACCGACGCCTTCCCAGTTGGTTCCCGTGACCGGGTTCACGGCCCGTCCGCCTGGGACGGTGACATCCAGATGAGTGTCCACTTTGTACTGCTGACGTGGATTCGCGCCGCCGCCGGTCACCGCGCCGACCGTTTTCGCCCGCCCCAGCTGCTGAAGCGAGTAGCTCAGGTCCTCCGCGCCGGAGAACGTCGTCGGGCCGGTCAGTACCCACACCGGCTTGTCCGCGCCGAACTTGCGTCCCGGCACGTACGGCAGCGTCCAGAACTGGTTGGTCACATCGCCGTCGCGCAGATAAATGCTGTTGAAGTGCACGGGCTCGTCGACCAGATACGAGATCAGCAGCGCGACCGCCGCCGGGCTGCCGCCCCGGTTCTCCCGGACGTCGATCAGCAACGCGTCCGCGGTCGCGAGCAGCGTCATCGCCGCCGCCAAGGCCTCGCCGGAGATGTCCGGCCCGTAGAGCAGCTTCGTCTCCAGGTAGCCGACATTCCCGGGCAGCCGTCGCGCCGACGCGATGCCGTAGCCGTTCAGTTCGGCCTCGTGCCGGTACACCTCGGGATCGAAGGACTGGCCGTCCACCTCGGGCAGCGGGTCGACGTGGTAGCGCAGCCGCAGATGTTTGTCCCCGTTGACCGATTGCAGGTCCTGGGTGACCGCGACGGCGAACGCCTGATCATCGAGCCCCGCGTAGGCGCCTTCGCCCAGCCTCGCCTGTAGGAACACCGCCAGCTTCTCGGCGACGTCGGGGAACACGTAGTGACTCCGCAACCGTCCGCACACGTCATCGATCCGCGTTCGCTCAGCCATGGCCGAGACGTTACCAGCGAGCCGGAAAAAAGAATTCGGTTTGCCGAAAACTCATTTCCGCCCGGCCACGAAACGCAATTCGCTCACACATGCCGTCCGATTCGGAAAAGCCATCAGCTTGCCCTTTTCCGAATTGGCCCTTTATCGTTGCAGTGAAAGGGGTGAAGAACCATCATGTCTAGCTCGATGCTGGCTCTGATCAGTGCGTTCGGCCTGGTACTCGCCGTGGAACTGCCGGACAAGACACTGGTCGCCACACTGGTTCTCACCACCCGTTTCCGCGCGTGGCCGGTATTCGTCGGGGTCACCGCCGCGTTCGCCGTGCAATGTGCGATCGCCGCCATCTTCGGCAGTGTGCTCACTTTGCTGCCGGAGACACTGGTGACCGCGATCGTCGCCACGCTGTTCGGTATCGGCGCGTACATGCTCCTTCGCGAAGGGTTCACTCCCGGTAAGGACGGCGACGAAGACGCGTCGCGTTCCGGACCCGGCCCCGCGACGTTCTTCCGTTCGGCGCTGACGTCGTTCGGCGTGCTGTTCGCCGCCGAGTGGGGCGACGCCTCCCAGCTCGCGACGGCCAGCCTCGCCGCCCGCTTCGGCAACCCGTTCGCGGTCGCGGTCGGCGCCTTCGTCGCGCTGGTCGCCGTCGCCGGGCTCGCCGTCTTCATCGGCGCGAAGGTCCGGAGCCGCATCCGCCCCAAGCTCATCCAGCGCGTGGCCGGGTTCGTCTTCGCCGGGTTCTCCGTGTTCGCGTTGGCCCAGCTCGCCTTCTGAGGCATACAGGGTCCTCACAGGTTCGCCAGGTAACCTTTCGGGAACGAAACAGTGTGGGCAAGGTGAACACTCACCTTGCCCATTCCTTTGACTCGCCCCGACGAGCCTGGAGCAGCCGGTCGTGACCTCCCCGAAGCCCTTCGCGGCCCGTGCCGTCTCTCCGATGCACGGCAGGCTCGCGATCTTCGGTATGGCTGTGGCCGTCGCGATCTCGATCGACCTGCACCTGCGGCTGTCCAGCCAGGTCAGCCCGATCTGGCAGACGTTGTCCGAATACGTCTACGGCTACCTCTCACCCGGCTCGACGGCGGCCCCGCTGTTCGGCGCGATGTGCCTGGCGCTGGGGCTCGGTTCACTCGCCCTGCTCGGCGGGATCGCGAAGGCACATCGCAGTGGTTACGGGTCCGTCCTCGCGCTGCTCGGCGTGTGGTGTGCCGGACTGTTCGTCCTCGCGCTCGTCCCCGTCGATCCCGAAGGCCAGGCTCGTTCACTGGCCGGGCAGCTCCACAACTACGCCGCGCTGACCGCGTTCTTGGCCCTGCCCGCCGCCGCCTGGCTGCTGACCCGCCCCGGCCGGGCGCGCTGCCCGTGGGAGCCGCGCCGCACGACGATCCGGCGGCTTTCGGTGGCCAGCTTCGCCGCCGTGGTGATCGTGCTCGGCGGGTTCGTCTGGACAATGCTCACCGGCCCCTCGCACCAGGAAGTCACGCTCGGCCTGTTCGAGCGGCTTCTCTTCGCGGTCGACCTCACCCTGCTGGCGACCATGGTGCGCCCACTGCTCAGCAACCGCTGACGGGCTACTCCGGCTGCTTCAGCACCTCGGCGAGGCGTTGCGCGGCGCCGACGACCGCGGGGCCCACCACGGAGGCGTCCAGCGGCTCCAGTGACACGACGCCGAGGCTGGCACGCAGTCCCGGCACCCCGCGCACCGGCGCGGCGACGCCGGACGCGCCGGCCTCCAGTTCGCCGCTGGAGGTCACCCAGCCGTCGCCGCCAGGGCGCAGTGTCATCGCCTTGCCCGCCGCACCCGCGGACAGCGGATGGCGTGTGCCGACACGGTAGGCGACGTGGAAACTCGTCCACGACGGTTCGACGACCGCGACGGCCTGCGCCTGATCGCCCTGGACGACCGACAGATGCGCCGTCGCGCCGACCTTTTCCGCCAGTTCACGCAGGACCGGCCTCGCCGCCTCCCGCAGCTGCGGGAGGACCTGCCCCGCCAGCCGGAGCAGGCCGACGCCGAGCCGCACCTTGTTGCCGTCGCGCCAGACGAGCCCGCGTTCGGACAACGGGACGAGCAGCCGGTAGACGGCGGCCCGGCTCGCGCCGATGGCGACGGCGAGTTCGGAGATCGTCGCCGCCTCGCCACCGGCGTCCGCCACGGCCTGCAGTAAGGCGAGGCCCCGGTCGAGGGTGAGTGACCCTTCGCGGGTCACAGCAACCCGAGTTCCCCGAGGTCGGCGACGGGCTCGTCGAACGAAGCCGCCGCGTAGGAGGCGAAGAGCTCGCGAACGGCCTTCGCGGCCGGCTCCGGCATCTCCTTGGCTTCGGCGGCCAAGGCGGCGCCGTCGGTCGACTCGAGCGCGGCACGCACGTCACCGCCCGAAAGAGACCGCGCGGACGCGACGATGAGGTTCAGGAACCCGTGATGGGTGAAGCCGCTCTTCTCCTCGGTGTGCCGGACGGCCCGGTGGAGGCTGTTCGTCGCCTTGAACGAAGCCCCGGTCGAGCCGCTGACCACCGCGAGGAAGTCGGCGACCTCGTCGACGCTGGGGAAGTTCTCGCCCGCCTTGCCACCGCAGCGGATCTTCGGCCAGCTGCCGTGCTCGATCACCTTCCGCACGCCGTCCAGCCAGCCGACACCGCGCCGCGGCTCGACCACCCGGATGACGTCTTCCGGCACGAATTCGGAGACCCGCTCCAGCCAGACCTCGTCCACGTCCGACGGCGCCGGCATCTCCACCATGCGCAACGCGAGGATCTCGCTGCGCGACTCGACGATCGAGATCGCCTTCGGGACCCCGCCGAGGCCGGTGTCGATGATCAGCGACAGCGGCAGCGGCTCCTTCGGTTTGATCTTGATGAGTTCGGTGATGAGTTCGGGCAGCCTCGACGCCTGGCACAGGAACACACCGAGGACTCCGGAGTGTTCACCCGCCCTCGACGCGAAGTGCGCACGCAGCGCCTCGGGCATGGACGCCTCACCGGGCGGGAACAACGCCGAGTCGTCGACGAGCCGCGCGAACAGGGGAGGGGTTCCTCGGGGGCCGGGTGGCGTGAGTTCCACAGCGCTTGACACGACTGACACGCTAGTAGCGTACGACATCAGGACAAAATCGTTCGCACAACGGACACGTTCCGGGGAGATTCCGATGCCTTACTACCGGCAGGTAGGCGAGATCCCGCACAAGCGTCACACGGCGTTCCGCAAACCCGACGGGGGCCTGTACGCCGAGGAACTGATGGGGGTCGAGGGCTTCTCGGCGGACTCCGCGCTGCTGTATCACCGCGGGCTGCCCACCGCGATCGTCGACGCCGTCGCGATCGAGGACGAACGCGGGCCGATCACCCCGAACCACCCGCTCAAACCGCGTGCCTTCAAAACCCACGACCTCAAGTTCGGCGACGCCGACGCGGTCTCCGACCGGCGACGGCTGTTCGGCAACGCCGACGTCACCATCGGCTTCGTCCACGCGACGCGTCCTTCGCCGCTGTACCGCAACGCGGCAGGCGACGAGCTCTTCTACGTCCAGGGCGGCAGTGCGACCGTCGAGACGATCTACGGCTCCCTGGAGATCGGTGACGGCGACTACCTCGTCATCCCGACGTCGTGCACCTATCGCGTGCTTCCGCACGACGACGGCGGAGTCAAGCTGCTGACCATCGAGGCACGCGGCCACATCGGCCCGCCGAAGCGGTATCTGTCGGCGAAGGGCCAGTTCCTGGAGCACTCGCCGTACTGCGAACGCGACATCCGCGGCCCGTCCGAGCCGCTGGTCGTCGACGGCACCGACGTCGAGGTCCTCGTACGGCACCGCGCGGGCCTGACGCGCTTCACCTACGCGACTCACCCGTTCGACGTCGTCGGCTGGGACGGCTGCCTGTACCCGTGGGTGTTCAACATCGACGACTTCGAACCGATCACCGGCCGCGTGCATCAGCCGCCACCCGTGCACCAGACCTTCGAAGGCCCGAACTTCGTGGTCTGCTCGTTCTGCCCACGCAAGGTCGACTACCACCCCGAGTCGATCCCGGTGCCGTACAACCACGCGAACGTCGATTCCGACGAGCTGATGTTCTACGTCCGCGGGAACTACGAGGCACGCAAGGGTTCCGGCATCGAGATCGGCTCGCTCTCACTGCACCCGTCCGGCTTCACCCACGGGCCGCAGCCCGGCGCGGCGGAGGCATCGATCGGGGCGCAGTTCTTCGACGAGACCGCGGTCATGGTGGACACCTTCGCGCCGCTGGACCTCGGCGAAGGGGCCGACGCGTCGGAAGACCACGGGTACGCGTGGACCTGGTCCGGGCGGGGCCCCGGCGCCTGAGCCGTCCGTGGCGGGATAAGTACCGACGTGGGCGCAACGGTTCGGCAACGCGACCCCGAAGCGAACCCGTAGTGGGTCAAACCTCCGGATAATCGATGTTCCCATCGCTGGAGGTTCTCCATGGTCGTGAAGCCCGGTCAGCCCCGACGGGGCCGCAAGGTCCTGGCGTTCGTGGCGGCGGCGGTGGTCGCCATCGGGCTGATCATCGGCCTGCGCGCGATCACCAGCGACTCGGGCGAGGACCCCGCCGCGGCGAAATGCACCACCGGTGACGCGGTCAAACTGCAGATCTCGTCGTCACCGGAGAAGGCGGGAGTGGTCACCGAGATCGCCAAGGGCTACAGCGGCCGGACGGTCGCCGGACGCTGCGTCGACGTGATGGTGCAGTCGAAGTCTTCCGGTACCGCGATGCAGGCACTGTCCCGTGGCTGGAACGAGGCGGTGGACGGGCCGCGACCGGACGTCTGGACGCCCGCCGCGTCCGGCTGGGTGAACCTGCTGCGCCAGAACCTCACCGGCACCGATCACCCCGCGCTGGTGCCCGAGGGCGATTCGGAATCGGTCGCGAACGCGCCGCTGGTCGTCGCCATGCCGAAACCGATGGCCGAGGCGCTCGGCTGGCCCGGCAAGGGCATCGGCTGGAAGGATCTCGCGGCGCTCGCCACGGATCCGCAGGGCTGGGCGAAGTACGGGCATCCGGAGTGGGGGAAGTTCCGGCTCGGCAAGACGAACCCGAACATCTCGACGTCCGGCCTCAACGCCACCATCGGCGCCTACTACGCGGCGACAGGGACTTCGTCGGACCTCACCGCGGCCGCGCTCGCGAAGCCGGAGGCGCGGACGTTCGTGCAGAACGTCGAGCAGGCCATCGTCCACTACGGCGACAACACGCTGACGTTCCTGACGAATCTGCAGAAGGCCGACGACCGCGGCGCGGCGCTGTCCTACATCTCCGCGGTGACGGTCGAGGAGAACTCCCTCGTCGGCTACAACCAGGGCAATCCCACGAACGATCCGGAGAAGCGGGGGCAGCACGCGCCGCCGAAGGTGCCGCTCGTCGGGATCTACCCCAGCGACGGCACGCTCAACTCCGATCACCCGTTCAGCGTGCTGAACTGGGCCGACGACATCCACAAACAGGTCGCGGCGGACTTCCTCACGCACCTTCGCGGCGCCGAAGCGCAGCAGAAGTTCTCCGACATCGGCTTCCGCACATTCGACGGGAAGCCCGGTTCGCAGACCACTTCGGCGAACGGCGCCCAGCCCGACGCGAAGCTCAACCTGATCCGACCGCCGAGTCCGCCGGTGCTGACCGAGGTCCTGAAGTCGTGGAAGGACCTGCGGAAGAAGGCGAATGTGCTCCTGGTCGTCGACGTCTCCGGCTCGATGGGTGACGGCGTCAGCGGGACCGGCAAGAACAAGATGGATCTCGCGAAACAGGCGGCCGTGGCGTCGTTGCCGCAGTTCAGCGACGCGGACAAGGTCGGCCTGTGGATGTTCTCGACGAAACTCAACGGCGACAAGGACTACTTCGAACTCCGGCCGGTGACCCCGATCGGCGGTGAACCCGGCAGGCAGGAACTGGCGGCGCGGCTGAACGGGCTGACCCCGCAGAACGGGACCGGGCTCTACGACTCCTCGCTCGCGGCCTACGAGTTCATGAAGCAGCGGCTGGACCCGAACGCGATCAACGCCGTCGTCGTACTCACCGACGGCCGGAACGAGGATCCCGGCGGCATCGATCTCCCCAACCTCGTCGGGCAGTTGAAGAGCGAGGGCGGCGGCGAGGCGGTGCGGATGTTCACCATCGCCTACGGCTCCGACGCCGACTTCGGCATCCTCAAGGAGATCGCCGAGACAACACAGGGCGTGGGGTACGACTCGTCCAAACCGGACTCGATCGACCAGGTATTCACCGCCGTGATCTCGAACTTCTGAGATCCTCGGATATGCGCTTCGTACGTGAGCTGGCCGAACCGTGGGGGTTGCTGCTCGCCGCGACGTCGGCGGGTGCGGCCTGGGCGGTGCAACTGCCGGTGGTCGCCGCGCTCGGTGTCGGTGTAACCGTGCTCGCCGCCCGCGCCGGGATCGCCGTCGCGTCCCGGGTGAAACCCGCGCCCGAACCTGAGGAGCGGGCCCTCCCCGACGTCGAACCGAGTTCACCCGAGGCGGACTGGCTGCGGCGAGCGGAGGCCGCGGCAGACGGCTTCCGGTCGATCTCCGCTTCACTCACCGCCGGCCCGCTCGCCGACCGGGTGACCGATATGGAACCGGTGGTGCGGGAAACCGTCGACACCCTCCGTCGGCTGGCCGGACGCACCTCGGCCACCGGGAAAGCCCTAGAACGAGTGGACAAGGGCGCGGTTGCCGCCGAGAAGGCCCGGCTGCGAAAGGAACTGAAGACCGCCGACGACGACATTCGCGGCGACCTCCAGCAGTCCATGGAAGCCGTTCAGGCACAGGAAGACGTGCACACGCGGCTTTCGAGCGCACAGCGGAAACTGCTGGCACAGCTGCGATCCGGCGCACTCGGCCTCGACGGCCTTGTCGCCAGGGCTGCCGAACTTTCGGCCGCCACCGGCGATTCCCTGCTCGACACGCACACAATCGGCGAACTGAGCGAACAGCTGGAAGGGATCCGGCGGGGCGTCGTCGAAACCGAAGAGGCGACGCGGCGCTCGCTCAGTTGAACCGGACCTCGGCTCGTGAGCGGCAAAAGGGTTCTCTTGAGGGGTAAGGCAAACGTGGCGTGGGGCCTGGGCTCGCTGTGACCGGCTTGTTCGCGGGGTTGGCGGCCAGGGCGAAGGCGTGACTCGCGTGCTTGAGCACGTAACTCGCGTGCTTGAAGGCGTAACTTGCGTGCTTGAAGGCGTAACTCGCGTGCTTGAAGACGGATCTCACGTGCTGGACGCCGAACTCACGTGTGCGGAGTCTGAGCACGCGAGCGGTGTCGGGCCCCCTGAAGAGTCCGCTCCCGCCGACGAACCCGTCACGCCACGTTTGCCTTACCCCTCAAGAGAACCGCCTTCGCCGCTTGGCTCACGAGCCGAATTTGACCGGCCCGAAGACCGCGTGACCGGGCACTCCGGCCTTCGCGGCCTTCCCCCCGACAGGCACACCGAGCACCCACAACCGCCCGGTCGCGGCGATGTTCGCGGCCAGCGACGGATCCGAGCCACCGGCACGGACGGTGACCTGACGGCCGTCGGGCAGGACCGTCTGGCCTTCCAGCGTGACCATGCCGAAGAGGTTGACCGACGCCGGCCCGGACACGACGGCCAGCTCGGTCCACTGAGGTTCGGGCACCGGCCGGGTCATCACGAGCGCCGTGATGACCAGCCCGATCGTGCCCAGCACGCAGAGGACCGCCAAGACGTTCGCGTACGGCACGAGGATGCTGCCACGATCCGGGAGATCGAGGGCGATCCAGACCGAGAAGGCGGCCACCACCAGCGTGAGCCCGGCACTCAGTGAGTAGTACGACGCCAGCAGCCGTCGTTGCAGTGAAAGCAGCCGCCCTGGCGAGACCGGCTCGACCGCGAACGGCGCCGAACCCTTCTTGGGGGCGTCCCGGAACGCACCACGCCGCGGGCTGAGGACACCTGGCAGCAGGACGAACCGGCCCAGTACCCACAACCGTCGCTGGGCCGCGAGTTGCGCGCGAAACGGGGCGGGCAGCCGCACGACCAGCCAGCGTCCGTCGAGCGGCACGCTCACCCGTGAACCGGCGACGACGGCGCCGTCCAGCCCGTTCACCAGGCGGAACGGCTTGTCCACCAGTTTCCGCATCGGCAAGGATCCAGCGACCGTGAGGAAGCCGTAGTAGAGCGAAATCGGTGTCGTGAAGACGAGGAGGAAGACCGGCACCGCGATTCCGTACCACCGGTTGACCAGCAGGACCAGACCCAGCACGGCGAGCAGCGCGGTGGTGAAGGCCAGTGTGCCGGCGGTCGTGGCCGAACGGTCGAGCGCGCCCACCAGGACCGGCATGTTCCTGGCCGGAATCCCTTCGGGTGGTTCGAGCACCCGGATTCTGCTGTGATCCACCTGGTCAACCTATAGGCGTCAGATGAGACGTGAGCCAGGCTACTTCCACTGGATGCGTAGATCAGGTTAGGCTCACCTAACTCAGGAGGTGAGCCGTGACCACACCGACGTCCATTCGCCGCCCGCCGGCGCCGAACCCCGCGGAACGCGCCAAGACGATCGCCACGCGCAACGGGCCTGCGACGCTGATGCCGACCGCGGAGCAGCGTGACCAGCCAGGACAGTGCGGCCGCATCGTCCCGGTGCTGCACCACGTGCACACCAGTGGCAGCGTCAGCGTCCTGCTGCCGGACGAGCATCACCTGGTCAAACGCTCGCACGAGGCGCAGCGCGGCGAACTCGCGGTGATGGTCGAGCTGACCGATCAGGCGCCGGTCGCCCTGCGCGAGCCCATCCGCGGGCTGCTGTGGATCACCGGCTGGCTCCGCCCGCTCTCCGACGTCTCCGCCCGCGCCCGCGCGGTCTCCATCGCCGAAACCCGGCCGGACGAGCGGCTGCTCGACGTCGGGCACGGCCTGACCCTGCTGCGGCTCACCCCGGCGTCACTGGTGCTCGCGGACGCCGAGGGCACGCACTCGCTCCGGCCGCATATGTTCAGCGCCGCGCCACCGGACCCCTTCCACGACTACGAAGCCCAGTGGCTGCGACACCTGGAGTCCGACCACGCGGACGTCGTCGGGCAACTCGCCAAACACGTGCCGGGCGAGCTGCGAGGTGGGCGAATCCGGCCGCTGGGACTGGACCGCTACGGCCTGCGGCTGCGGGTCGAGGCCGACTCCGGCGACCACGACATCCGGCTCGCGTTCTCACGTCCGGTCGAAGGACCGCAGCAGCTGGCAGGCGAGATCCGCAGGCTGATCGGCTGCCCGTTCTCCTACGAATGACGCGCGCTGACGCAAATATTTCGCAGGGCCTCGCTAAGCCAGCTCGGCCGGGAAGCCGCCCTTCGCGATCGGGCCCCACGATTCGATGGAGACGCGGATGACGCTCTTGCCCTGCTTCACCATCGCTTCGCGGTATTCGTCCCAGTCGGGGTGCTCACCCGAGATCGCCCGGAAGTAGTCGACCAGCGGCTCGACGGAGTCGGGGAGGTCGAGTACCTCGGCGGTGCCGTTCAGCTGCACCCACTGGCCGTTCCACTCGTCGGAAAGGACGCAGGCGGACACCTTCGGCTCGCGTCGCACGTTGACGACCTTCGCGCGCTTCGGGTACGTGGAGATGACCAGGCGGCCTTCGCCGTCGACCCCGCAGGTCACCGGGGAGAGCTGCGGGCCGCCGTCGGCCTTGGTGGTCATCAGGATGGCGCGGTGGCGGGTGGACAGGAACTCGACGAGCGCGGCGCGGTCGACGGTTTCGTTGGTCGCGATGCTCCTTGGCATGCCCCTGACGGTAGCGTGCGGCTGATGAGCTGGCTGCGTCCCGAACGCCCGGCGCTGCCGGAATTCGTGGAAGACCCGGGGCGCCGGCGCGCGATCGTCATCGAACTGGTCGTCGTCTTCGGAATCACCCTCGGCCTGTCCGGGCTGTCCAGTCTGCTGTCCCTTGTGGACTCGCTGCTGCAACCGGTTCCGCTGGCACAGCAACAGGCTCAGCTGAACGTTCCCCAGGCGACGCTGAGCCTCGTCGACCTGCTCAAGCAGGTCCTGAGCGCGGGCAAACTGGTCGGCTGGGGCGCGCTCGGGCTGTACCTGTTGTGGCGCGGCGGCATGAAACTCGCGCAGATCGGGCTCGACCGGCAGCGGCTCGGCCGCGACCTCGCGCACGGCCTCCTGCTCGCCGCCGCGATCGGGATTCCGGGACTGGGGCTGTACTTCCTCTCCTACAGCCTCGGTTTCAGCCTGTCGGTGCAACCGTCCACTTTGGGCGCGACCTGGTGGCGGCCGATCACGCTGACGTTGTCGGCGTTCGGCAACGCTTTCGCCGAAGAGGTGCTCGTCGTCGCCTATCTGCTGACCCGGCTGCGGCAGCTGGGGCTCAAGGAGAACACCTCACTCGTCGCCTCATCGGTGCTGCGCGGGTCATATCACCTGTATCAGGGTTTCGGTGGTTTCGTCGGCAACGTCGTGATGGGCCTGGTGTTCGGCAGGCTGTGGCAGAAGACGAACCGGCTGTGGCCGCTGATCGCCGCGCATACCGCGCTCGACTTCGTTTCTTTCGTCGGATACGCCCTGCTCAAGGGGCGAGTTTCCGGGCTTCCCTAGCTATCCATCCATGCCCCCGCCGCCACCCTCAACGGAGGAGCTCCGCTCCGCATACTCTATTCAAGGTGATTGACGAGACGACTCCACCCCGAGTTGACAGCGAAGTCGGCCCCCTGCGTGCGGTGCTCCTGCACAGGCCCGGCAACGAGCTCAAAAGGCTCACGCCTCGCAACAACGACCAGCTCCTGTTCGACTCCATCCCCTGGGTGGACCGCGCGCAGGACGAGCACGACGCGTTCGCCGAGGTGCTGCGCGGCCGCGGTGTCGAGGTGCTGCTGCTGGCCGACGCGCTGCGCACGGCGCTCACCGACGCCCGCGCCCACGCCGCCGGCGTGCACGCCGCGGTGGACGAGCGACGGCTCGGGATCGACCTGGCCGATTCGCTGCGTTCGCACCTGTCGAGCGTCTCCCCCGAAGTGCTGGCCGAGGCACTGATGGCCGGGATGACCTTCGAGGAACTGCCCGCCGCCGAGGGCGTCTCACTGGTGCGGCTGATGAACCACCCGAACGACTTCGCCGTCGACCCGCTGCCGAACCTGCTGTTCACCCGCGACTCGTCGGCGTGGATCGGCAACCGCGTCGCGGTCTCGTCGCTCACCATGCCCGCGCGTGTCCGCGAGACCGCGGTGCTGGACCTGATCTACGCCTACCACCCGTGGTTCCGCCACGCGTCCCGCGCGTACGGCGCGCACTCGGCGCCGATCGAGGGTGGCGACGTCATGCTGCTCTCGCCGGGTGTCCTTGCCATCGGCGTCGGCGAGCGGACCACCGCGGCCGGCGCGGAATCGCTGGCGCGGTCGGTGTTCGCCGACGGGATCGCGCACACCGTGCTCGCCGTCCCGATCGAGCAGACCCGCGCGACCATGCATCTGGACACCGTCTGCACGATGGTCGCGGCCGACGCCGTCGTCATGTATCCGCTTTCCCGCGATTCGCTGACCGCGTTCACCATGCGGCCGACCGACGACGGTTCCATGAAGGTGGAAGGCCCGGCACCATTCCTCACCGCGGCCGCCGAAGCAATGGGAATCGACCGGCTCCGCGTCATCGACACCGGACTCGACCCGGTCACCGCGGAACGCGAGCAATGGGACGACGGGAACAACACCCTCGCCCTCGCTCCCGGCGTCGTCGTCGGCTATGAACGGAATGTGGAGACCAACGCACGACTGGAGGAAGCCGGTATCGAGGTACTGGCCATCACCGGCTCCGAGCTGGGCTCCGGCCGCGGCGGGCCGCGCTGCATGTCGTGCCCGATCCGGCGCGAAAGCATCTGAAACAGCAATTAAGGGAAGGCTTACTTAATTGAGGTGAACCTAGTATCGGTAATGGTAACCTAATAGGAGGCAGATCACCAGATAAAAGTGGAAATCGAATAGGCCATGACGTATCTTTGCATACATGGTCCTCTCCAAGAAGCAACCGCGCTCGAAGTTCTACGAACTGCTGCAGGCGCAGATCCACAACGAGTTCAACGCCTCCCAGCAGTACATCGCGCTGGCGGTCTGGTTCGACGCCGAGGACCTGCCGCAGCTCGCGAAGCACTTCTACAAGCAGTCCGTCGAGGAACGCAACCACGCGATGGCGCTCATCCAGTACATGCTGGACACCGACCACCACGTGGAGATCCCCGGTACCGGCGACGTGCGCAACACCTTCTCCGACGTCACCGAGCTCATCGAGCTCGCGCTGCAGCAGGAGAAGGAGGTCGCGAGCGACATCCAGCAGCTGGCCAAGGCCGCCCGCGCCGAAGAGGACTACATCGGCGAGCAGTTCACGCAGTGGTTCCTCAAGGAGCAGGTCGAAGAGATCTCCCAGATGTCCACACTGCTCAACATCGTCAAACGCGCGAACGGCAACCTGTTCGAGGTCGAGAACCACCTGCACCGCGAGTCCATCGGTGACGGCGGCGCCGACTCGGGGATGCCCCCGGTCGCGGGTGGCGCGCTCTGACGCACTGACCGCTCTCCCACCACAGAGAAAACCCGGGCTCTCCCCCTTGGAGCAGCCCGGGTTTTCCGTCTGCGCGGACGCCCGTCAGCTGAACTGGCAATCCTGGTTGAGGCTGGTCAGCAGGATGCTGACGGCCGACCCGTCGTGGGACACGAAGATCCGGTACGCGCTCACCGCGCCGGCGGGCGCGACGTAGGCGCCGCCGTCCTTGGTGCTGCCAGGGTAGGCCGCGAGGATGTCCGCCTCGGTCGAGCCGACCCCGATCCCTTCCGGGGTGTGCACCGTTCCCGCCGGGTTGATGACGGTGATCCCGTCGCCCTCGGTCAGCGACACCGACGTCGGCCCCGGAACGGCGGAGCCCTCCGCGTAGCCGTACGTACAGCCGCCTCGGACCTCTTTCGCCCGAAGCTGACCGGCGGTGGCCTCCGCCTCGGACTCGCTCATCCCGAGCCGGAGCTTGCCGAAGCCGCTCGCGGTCAGCAGGGCCCCCGTGGTCACCTTGCGCTGCGAAGGCGGTTTCGTGGCCGCAGTAGTCTTCGGCGGCTTGACCGGTCCATCGGAGATCGTCGACGGCGGTGGCTCAGGCAGATGCGTCGACTGCGGCGGCGGCGGGGGGACGGCGGAGCCCTCCTGGCTCCCCGGCCCGGGTCGCACCTGGCTGGTCGCGGACGCCCCCATGCTCAGCTGGTCGGCGGAGATGACCGCGCCGTTGTCCTTGTCGTGGATCGAGAAGACCGCGAGCCCACCACCCACCATGACCACCGCGGCGGCCATCCCGGTCGTCGTCTGCATCATCTGGCGGCGACGGCGGCGGCGCTTCGCACCCGCCACGATCGTCTCGGGATTCAGCGTGGACGGCACGCCGATCCGTTCGTCGGAGAACAGGTCGCGCAGCTGTTGCTGCACGTCTTCTTCGGACATGTTCATCCCGCTTCCCTCCCTTCACCCTTGGACTCGATCAACGCGAGCTTCGTGCGCAACGACGAGATCGCCTTGCTCGCCTGGCTTTTCACGGTGCCCTGGCTGATGCCGAGGGAGTCCGCGATCTCCGCTTCCGACAGCCCCTCGTAGTAACGCAGGACCATCACCGCACGTTGCCTCGGCGGCAGCGCGCGTAACGCCTGCCACAACGGCTCGTGCTCGAACGGGTCCGCGGGGCTGTACGGCCGGCTGTCGGGAAGGTCGGCGACCAGGCTCTCGCGTTTGGTCCGGCGCCAGCGGCTGACATGCGCGTTGGCCATCGAACGGCGGATGTAGGCCATCGGGTCGCCGGTCTTGTGCTGGACGTACGACCAGCGGGCGCCGATCTTCTCCAGCACGGTCTGGACCAGGTCGGCGGCGTCGTGCGGGTTCCCGGTGAGGGCGTGGCCGTACCTCAGCAGACCCGGCAGGCTGGCCCGCACGAAGTCGCCGAAGTCGGTGAGTTCGCCCGGCACGTCCCTCCCTCGGGTCTCGCCGGACACCCAGACATCCGTCCCCGAGATGACCGTCGCGGCAGCGGTCACCGTATCGCCTCCTCCCGGGGTCACTCGGCCAGGCATGTCTGGCTCGCCTCTCCCGAAACGCATGGCCGCCCCCGCAGGTTGTCTCTTGCCGCGAACTAGTTCGAGAGACGCCCATAAGGGTGAGGAGTTGCCTGCCTCAACGTCTCGACAAGGAGTCGGGAATCCTGAACGAACCGTCCCCCCGAACAGGGAATTCGTGAACGGCCACCACGGCGTTACGCGGTATCGGTCCGTACACGTGGGGGAACTGGATACCGGCCGGATGCGGTGGGTCGCCGTCCTCCCAGACGACGGGCGCGCCGACGAGTGCCGGGTCGATCTCCAGCAGCACCAGATCGGTGCGGCCGGGGAAGACGGCGTTGGCCGGGATATGCGCGGTGCCCGGGTCGGAGCAGTGGATGAAGCCGTCGGAGGCGAGTGACGCGGCCGTGTAGACGCCGCCTTCGGGCACTTCGGCCCACTCGTCCTGCCCGCAGATATGAAGGATCACGCGCCCATCCTCGCGCAATTAGTCCTCTGGTTGCGGTAGTTGCCCGTGCAACTACCGCAACCAGAGGACGAAACGCGAGGGGGGTGGATCAGCGGATGGTGAGCTGACGGCCGATCAGGCCGTCGCGCGACCGGCGCTCGGCGGCGTTGAGCGGCTCGGCGTCGAGAGACTTCAGCGCGGCGTCGAGCCGGACGCCGAGCTGGTCCTTCGCGTCGGCCCACTCGCGCGCGTGTGCCTCGGTGTCGAGATCCCACACCGGCACGAGCAGCCCGTGCGCGCGGAACGAACCGGCGTAACGGGAGCCCTCGCCGAGGCCGAGTTCACCGGCCGCGGACAGCCGCGCAAGCGCTTGCAGCAGCAGGTTCTCCGGCTCGGGACGGACCCAGCGCAGATGCGCCTTCTCACCGGCGAGCACCCAGTACGCGCCGGCGCCGAGGCGCTCGGTCGGCATGATCGCCGCGTTCGCGCGCTCGAGGGACAACGCGACGTCGCCACTCGCGTCGGCGTCCTCGGGCAGCCACCAGGCGAAGTCGTTGTAGAGCGTGACGTCGAGCTCGACGCTCGTTTCGAGCAGGTCCTGCAGGCGGGCCTTCTCGTCGGCGGTGGGCGGCGTCGTGGTGTCCGGCACGGACAGGACGTCACCCTCCTTGGCCTCCAGCACCCACTGGAGCGACCGGCCGAGGTCGCGGCTGATATCCGAGGACCGCGTCTGCACCTGCATCCCGACGTAGCGCTCGCCGTCGGACCGGACGAACGCGGCGGCCGCCATCGGCAGCACCGTGCCGAGAGTGACCTTCTCGCCGGAGCCCGCCAGCGTGAGCGATGCCGTCGCCGAAGGGACGAACTCGCGCAGCGCGATCAGCTCGGTCTCCGCCGCGAGGCCTTCGAAGGGCTGGCCGACGAAGACGTCGCGCACCTTCGGCTTGCGATCCGAGGTCGTCTTAGGACCCTTTTTGCGCGAACCCTTGCCCACGTCAGCCTCCTCAAGCTCGGTTCGGAACGCTATCGCGAGATGGGCACGCCGCTCGTAAGCCCCCCGGACTTCGCACGCGAAGGCGGGCAGGACCACTCGGCGGCCCCGAAGTCGCGCGCGGCCCCGTAACCACCCGGACGGCCGGGTTACAGTCGGCGAGTGTTCGACCTCTCGGATCCCGCCTTTCTCGCCGACCCGTATCCCGCCTTCGCGGCCCTTCGCGAAACCGGCGAAGTGCACCGTCACGAAGGGCTCGGCATCGCCGTCACGGTGTCGCACGCCGCGTCGGCCGCCGTCCTGCGGCACCGCGGGTTCGGCCGGATCTGGCAGGACGCGCTGCCGGTGGAGCGGTTCGCGTCGTTCAACCTGCTGCACCGCAACTCACTGCTGGAGAACGAGCCGCCCGCCCACACCCGGCTGCGACGCGTGATCGCGGGCGTGTTCGGACGCGGGCACGTCCAGCGGCTGCGGCCGATGGTCGCCGAACTCGCGGACGGCATGGTCGGCGAACTCGCCGCCGAAATCGCCGAGACCGGGTCGGCCGACCTGCTGGAACACCTCGCGCAGCCGCTGCCGGTCGCGGTCATCGCGGAGTTGCTCGGCGTCCCGATCGAAGACGGGCCGCGGATGGTGGTCCTGTCGAACCACATTGTGAAGATGTACGAGTACGGGCTCGCCGAGGACAAGCGTGACGCCGCCGAAGCGGCCGCGGCGGAGTTCGTCGATTACCTGCGCGACGTGGCGAAGCAGCGCGCGAGTGCTCCAGGCGACGACATCATCAGCGACCTCCTTCGCAGCGAACTCACCGAAGACGAACTGGTCGCGACGGCGGTCCTGCTGCTGATGGCCGGGCACGAGGCGACGGTGAACGTCATCGGGAACGGGGTCAACGCCCTGCTGACCCACCGCGACCAGTGGGAACGGCTGCGGACGTCCCCGGAACTGCTGGACCCGTGCGTCGAAGAGCTGATCCGCTACGACTCGCCGCTCCAGTTGTTCGAGCGGACGGCGACCGCCGACGTCGAGATCGCCGGATTCCGGGTGGCCGATGGCGAGAAGATCGGCGCGCTGCTCGGCGCCGCCGCCAGGGACCCGAAGGTCTTCGACCGGCCCGACACCCTCGACATCGGCCGCACGCCGAACGCGCACCTCGGCTTCGGGATGGGCATCCACTATTGCGTCGGCGCCCCGCTCGCGCGGGTAGAGATCGCGGCGGCACTGAACGCGCTGACCACGAGGCTGCCGGGGTTGCGGCTCGCCGAAGAGCCCGAACGACGGCCGGAGTTCGTGATCCGCGGCCTGCGCTCGCTCCGCGTCACCACGAGCTAAGGGTACCGGTGATAGCAAAGGTCCCTTGCTCTCTTTCCGCAGGTCAGCGAGGGTCGCGAGGGGCACTTCGGGTTATCGACGGGCACGACAAAGCCGAGGGGGTCGTGAGTGATTTGGGTCGTTAGGGCCGAGAGTGTCTTGGGTATCTACTGGATTTGGTTGCGGGGCTGATCGTGGGTCAGGTCCGTGAAGGTTTCCTTGCCTAGGTACGTGAAGGCCCCCTTCCTTGCGCCTAGCGCAAGGAAGGGGGCCTTCCTGTACTGGGGAAAGGTGTGAAGGTCGAGTTTCCTCGGCTGAGCCGAGGGAAGGGGTCCTTCACGCGCCGCCGTGGTGACTGGTGGTGCTGCGGGGGCCCTTCAAGGACCGGCCGCTACCCCGCTCACCCGCCGTAGGTACCTGAAACACCCTTCGTTAGAACGACCCAAATCACTCACGAGATCGCAGGTCAGCGCACTGAAGTAGCGGGACGTTCGCGACGGTCCGGATCCGGGGCCCCATCCACCTTCAGCACGCGGAGGAGGCGAAGCCGCTTCTCGGCGACAGGCGACAGAAGGCCGGACATGCGCTTCACGAGCAGGGCCGTCACCACCGCGAGCCCGGCGGCGGCCAGGTCGGTCAGCGCGACCAGCAGGACGCCGTCGGCCAATGCCTGGACGCCGTCGCGGAACCGCCAGACGATGACGAGGACGAGCAGCAGCCAGTTCAGCACCCAGACACCCCACCAGGCCAGCACGAGCCGCGACGGCTTCGGCCGGGTTTCCCGCGAGCGGCGCAGGACGGCGTGTTCGAGTTCGGCGACGATCGGCAGCACCAGGATCAGGTTCACCACCGGCACCAGCACGAACAG
Organism: Amycolatopsis sp. NPDC051071; assembly: GCF_040682875.1. NCBI lineage: Bacteria > Bacillati > Actinomycetota > Actinomycetes > Pseudonocardiales > Pseudonocardiaceae > Amycolatopsis > Amycolatopsis sp. NPDC051071. The sequence continues at coordinate 50,731 of NZ_JBFBBY010000001.1, forward strand.
CAGTACCTGCCATTGCCGCCTCGGCGGCGTCTCGCCGGAGGCCTCCGCGGCGGCGTGCCGGGCCACGAGCAGCCACCAGACGGTGAGTCCCGACGGCAGCAGCGAAAGGATCGTCGTGAGCAGGCCGGCGGTGATCACGAAACTGTCGGACACCGTGACGACGGAGGTCGACAGCGCGGAGTCCCGGCTCTGCACGAGCAGGACGTAGCGCCAGATCTCGGCGGCCGACGCGACGAGCGCGAGGGCGGCGAAGGTCCACAGCACCGGCAGGACACTGCGTGTGATCACCCGCAGCCGCTCTCCCGGCGTGACCTCGCCGGACGCCGTGCCGGGGACCGCGGTCGGGCGGCGCCAGACCAGGTTCGGGAAGCCCCACCTCGGCGGGACGGGGTAGGACGGCGGCCCGTGGTAGCGCTCGGCCACCGGTTCGCGCCGCTGCGGCCAGGCGCCAGGGGGCGGCGAAGCAACCCAGCGGACGCGGTGACGCACCGGCTGGGGCGGCTGCCGCATCGGCGCGGGACGAACGGGCGGCACCGCTGTCCTCGGCGGGTAGTGGCCTGGCTGCACGGTTACAGGACTTCGGGTTCGGCGCCGGGATGGTCGCCGACCATCGGGCGTCCCTCCTGCTTCCATGACCCCATGCCACCGGCGACGTTCACCGCGTCCCAGCCGCTCGCGTTGAGCCAAGCGGCGGCGCGGGCGGACCGGCCGCCGCTGCGGCAGATCACGTAGACCGGCTGGTCGTCGGGCAGTTCGGCGAGTTCGCCGACGCGTGCGGGCAGTTCACCCATCGGGATGTGCTTGGCGCCAGGGGCGTGCCCGGCGGCCCACTCGTCGTCCTCGCGGACGTCGAGCAGCGCGACGCCGTCTTTGGGCAGGTCACGGACGGCAACGGTCGGGATGTCAGCAGGGCTCACCACCCTGCCATCCTCGCATCCCGTCCCGTTGCGCGCGCGTGAAGAACGACCGCCCGTGAAGAACGACTCAGTGCCGCGTCGCCTTTTCCGCACCGGCACCGGTGAGCGACCGGACCTCCATCTCGGCGTACTTCTTCTGGTTGTGTTCCTTCGAGAGCACGGTGCCGAGCCAGCCGAGGAAGAACGCGACCGGGATCGAGACGATGCCGGGGTTGTCGAGCGGGAACCAGTGGAAGTCGACGCCCTGGATCATCGAGGCGCTTTTCCCCGTCTTCGCGTCGACGGGCTTACCCGAGACCGCCGGTGAGAACACGATCAAGAGGACGCACACGATCAGCCCGCCGTAGATGCTCCACAGCGCGCCCTGGGTGTTGAATCGCTTCCAGAACAGCGAGTACAGGATCGTCGGCAGATTCGCCGACGCCGCCACCGCGAACGCGAGCGCCACCAGGAAGGCCACGTTCTGGTTCTTCGCGAGGATCCCGCCGACGATCGCGACCGCCCCGATCACCAGCGCGGTGATCCGCGCGACGCGGACCTCGCTGTCGGGGTCGGTCTTTCCCTTCTTGATCACGTTGGCGTAGACGTCGTGCGCGAATGACGCCGACGCCGTGATCGTCAGTCCCGCGACCACCGCGAGGATCGTCGCGAACGCCACCGCCGCGATGAACCCGAGCAGCACCGGGCCGCCGAGTTCCAGCGCCAGCAACGGCGCCGCCGAGTTGGTCGTCCCTGGTGCCTTCGCGATCACCTCCGGCCCGACGAGCGCGCCGGCGCCGTAGCCGAGTACGAGTGTGAACAGGTAGAAAATGCCGATCAGCGCGATCGCCCACACCACCGACCGGCGGGCGTCCTTCGCGGTCGGCACGGTGTAAAAGCGCATCAGGACGTGCGGCAGGCCCGCGGTACCCAGCACCAGCGCGATACCCAGCGACAGGAAGTCGAGTTTGGTCGTGCCGGTCTTCCCGTACTGCTTACCCGGCCCGAGCAACGCCTCACCGGTCGCGCCGCCCTTGTCGACGGCGGCCTGGAACAGGTTCGAGAGGTTGAAACCGTACTTCCCGAGCACCCACAGCGTCATCGCGAACGCGCCGGCGATCAGCAGGACGGCCTTGATGATCTGGACCCAGGTGGTGCCCTTCATCCCGCCGATCAGCACGTACAGGATCATGATCACGCCGACCACGGCGATCACCAGGTCCTGGCCGAGGTTGCCCTCGATGCCGAGCAGCAGGTTCACCAGCCCGCCCGCCCCCGCCATCTGCGCCAGCAGGTAGAAGAACGAGACGGCGAGGGTGGAGATCGCGGCCGCCGCGCGGACCGGCCGCTGCCGCATCCGGAAGGCGAGGACGTCACCCATGGTGAACTTGCCGGTGTTCCGCAGCAGTTCCGCGACCAGCAGCAACGCCACCAGCCACGCGACGAGGAATCCGATCGAATAGAGGAAACCGTCGTAGCCGTTGATCGCGATCGCACCGGCGATACCCAGGAACGACGCGGCGGAAAGGTAATCGCCCGAGATCGCGATCCCGTTCTGCGGGCCGGTGAACGCGCGTCCGGCGGCGTAGTAGTCGGAGGCGGTCTTCGTATTCCGGCTGGCCCGGAAAACGATCACGAGGGTGATCGCCACGAACACCGCGAAAATGGTGATGTTGAGTGCCGGATTACTGCCCTGTACGCCCGCGGCCAGTGTGCTCACCGTCCGGTCCCTTCGACCTCGTGCCGGATCTTGTCGGCGAGCGGATCGAGTTTACGGTTCGCATAACGGACATAAAGGCCGGTGATCACGAAGGTCGACACGAACTGCAGGAGACCGAAGACCAGACCGACGGTGATGTTGCCGAAGAGCTTGGTGCCCATGAACCCGGTCGCGTAGTCGGCGAGGAGCACATAGAGCAGATACCAGAGGAGGAACAACGCCGAGACCGGGAAAACGAATACCCGGAGACGGCGTCGCAGTTCGGTGAATTCCGGACTGCCCTGCACCTTTTCCCAGTCGGATTCCGGGTCTGACCCGAGGTCTTGATCAGTGTCACCCACAACGGACCTCCCACCTGCCGCAACCGTTCGGTGATTTCGTTGTCACGGAAGATCATGCCCCTTATGGGGCGCGGAAGGAGCAATCCATTTGAGTGAACGGCGCGACGCTGAGTAGACGAACGTGACTCGACCGGGTGAACTACTTCCGGTGGCGACCCTTTCCGGTCGTCCGCGTCTTCTCCTCGGCCTGCCCGAACCGGGCGACCGCACGATCCCGCATGAACCCGAGCGGATCGGGCGCGTGCAGCCGCAGCATCACGCCGTGGACGTCGTCCGGCCGCCCGTAGCCGGTCGCCCTGCTCACCACGTAGGTGGTCAGGAACGCCGCCGGCACGGTGAGCAGCGCGGGCTGGGCCGAGAACCACGGCGCCCACCCGCCGGTGTACCTGCTGACGATGTTGACCACCAGCGCGGTCAGCACCAGTCCGCCGCCGACGACCATCCCGGCCAGCGCGCCGGGCCAGCTGAGTTTCCGCCACCAGACCCCGAGCAGCAGCAAGGGACTGAACGTGGACGCGGCCAGCGCGAACGACATGCCGACCGAGAGCGAAAGGTCCTCCGAGGGCAGCAGGACGGCGAGCCCGAGCGGGATCAGCGCCACGATCGCCGTCGCCACCCGGAAATCGCGGACGCGGCCGGGCAGCACGTCGGTCGACACCACCCCCGCGACGCTCACCAGCAGCCCGGACGAACTCGACAGGAACGCGGCGAACGAACCCGCCGCGGTCACCGCGCCCAGGATCTGCCCCCAGAGCCCGGGAAGGACCGCGGACGGCAGCAACAGGACGGCGGCGTCGGTCTTCCCGGTCACCAGCAGTTCCGGGACGTACATCCGCGAGAGCGCACCCAGCAGCGTCGGGAACAAGTAGAACAGCCCGAGCAGCAGCAGGACGTGGACCGTCGTGCGGCGCGCGGCCTTGCCGTCGGGGTTGGTGTAGAAGCGAACCAGGACATGCGGCAGGCCCATGGTCCCGAGGAACGTCGCGAGGATCAGCGAATAGACCTGCAGCAGATCGGTGAGACCACCCGAACCCGGCCGGAGCCAGTCGCCGTTGGACGCGGGTGCTTCGCTGACCACCGGAACCGGGGTGCCCGCGGCGAACTTCAACGTCGTGCCCTTGGCGACCTTGTGCCCGGCTTCCGGGCTCCACACCGCGAAACCGTTGGCGCGCGCGCCTTCCACCTGGCCGTAAGCCTCGAGCACGGTCACCGAGGTGACCTTCAGGGTGACGTCGGTCTGCACCGAAACCGTGGTGTTATGGGTGAACGTCGGCGGCGCGGCCTGTCCCAGCGGACGCGCGCTGCCCGGACCGCCGGTGCCGAGGAACACCAGGCACAGGACGAACGCCGGCACCGCGATGGCGAACAGCTTCAGCCAGTACTGGAAGGCCTGGACGACGGTGATGGCACGCATGCCGCCCGCGATCACGTTGAACCCGACCACGAGGGTCACCAGGATCGCACCCGCCCAGGCGGGCACGGGCAGGATCGTCGCCAGGGTCAGCCCGGCACCCTGCAGCTGCGGGACCATGTAGAGGATCCCGATGAACACCACGAACGTCGTCGAAACCCGGCGCAGCACCGTCGAGCCGAGCCGCATCTCGACGAAGTCCGGAAGCGTGTACGCGCCGGATCGCCGCAGTGGCGCGGCGACGAACAGCATCAGCGCGAGATAGCCGGCGGTGAACCCGATCGGGAACCACAGCGCGTCGGCGCCGTCCTTGAGGACGATGCCCGCGACCCCCATGAACGACGCGGCGGAAAGGTACTCACCGGAGATGGCGGCGGCGTTGCGCCGGGAGCGCACGGTGCGGCGGGCGACGAGGAAGTCGTGGGTGCTGACGGCCGACCGCGAGGAGCGGTGCCCCAAGTAGAAGGTCAGCACGGCGACCAGCACGATGCCGGCCACAGCCCACGGATTCAGCGCCACGGCACGAATCCTCGCATGTGCCGCTCCGCAATCAGTTCTCGATCATGTCAACGAAGTCGCGTTCATGTCGTTCAGCGAGCCGGTTGTACCAGAGCCCGATGCCGAACAGGAACGGAAAAGGCGCCACACCGAGGATCAGCCAGGGCAACGGAATGCCGACGACGATCACTCGTCCGAATGACGGGACCAGGTAGAAGAGCACTGGCAGCGAACAGAGCGTCACCATCACCAGCAACGCCAGCAGGGAGGCCGTCCGCAGCTGGATCTTCACCAGATCCTTGACCAGCAGCTTTCCCCAGCTGGTCTGTTCTTCGAGTTCGACCCTGGCCCGCAGGGTGCTCGTGGCCTGCCGCGGATCGGCGAGGATCACCCGCTGTCGCTTGGGTTTCGCGTAGTGTTCGGGCTTCGCCTGCTCCTGCTTCGTCCCGATCGGCGCGCCAGGAACCGGCTCGACGGCGGCTCCTTCGGGCAGTGCGGGCTTCTTGTGCCTGCCCTTGCCGAGGGTCGGGTCCGGTTCGCGGACCCCGTTGACCCGGCGGTGATAGTCGTCGGTCATGTCCCGCTACTGCGTTGCCCGGCCGGAGCCGACCAGGCGGTCCTTGAGCGCACGCGTGTGGCGACGGCTCACCGGCAGCACCTTCTCCTCGTTGCCGATGACGACCTGGTATCCACCCTGGCCCATCCGCAACTCGGTGATGAGCGGCAGCGCGACCAGGAACGACCGGTGGATGCGGACGAAACCCGCCTTCTCCCAGCGTTCTTCGAGTTGTGCGAGCGGAATGCGGACCAGATGGCTGCCGTCGGTGGTGAAAAGCCGGGCGTAGTCACCCTGCGCCTCCACCCAGCGGACCGAAGACCTCGGGATCAGCTTCGTCGTGCCCGCGAGTTCGACGGGGATGACCTCGTCGTCGTTCTTCACCTGCCCGAGCAGGCTGGCTCCGGCCGCCGGTGCGGCGTTGGTGTTGAGTTTGTCGATCACGCGGTTGATCGCGCGGTCGAGCCTGTCCTGCTGGTACGGCTTCAGCACGTAGTCGAGCGCGCCGAGGTCGAAGGCGTTGACGGCCTCCTCGGAGTGCCCTGTCACGAACACCAGCGCGGGCGACGGACGCAGTGCGGCGAACACGCGCGACATCTCCATCCCGGACAGCCCGGGCATGTCGATGTCGGCGAACACCGCGTCCACGATCGGCAGGCCGCGGGCCTTGCGGTCGCCGAGCCTCGGGTCGTCGGTGGACAGCAGGCGCAGCGCCTCCGAAGCGTCGATAGCCGGGAAGACCAGTGCGACGTGCGGGCTGTTCCGGAGACAGTGGACCAGTTCGTCTAGCCCTTTGGGCTCATCGTCCACTGCCAGGACAATGAGCTTCCGGGTGTCATCGTGAGCACTCACAGTGAGTCGCATAATGCCCATTGCCGGGTTCTGTGTCCAGCCCGCTTCACGAAAGTCGAACGAAAAGGACGGCACCGGCACCCGCGCGCCCGGGGTGGCCGGTGCCGTCATCTTTTCCGGTGACACGAACCGCCTCGCCGTGTCACCTCTCTTCCGCCCCCACTCCCGCACGCAATGAAGGGGACTCTCATTGCACGGGGTCAGAGACCGAAGCGGCTCCAGGCGGCCTTCTGCTGCACCGCGTCCAGCAACGCGCTCGCGGCGGCGGGAGCGCCGATGCCGAGCCGCGCCAGCAGCGCCTTCTTCGGTTCGGCGACCGAGATCTCGGCGTCCGGGTACCGCTCGGTGATCACCTGGCGGAGGCTGCCCACGCCGTCGATGAGACCGAGTTCGAGCGCGCGGGCGCCGAGCCAGACGTCCCCGGTGAACAGGTCCTCGGTGTCGGCGAGCTTGTCACCGCGGCGCTCGGTGACCCATTCGACGAACAGGTCGTGGAGCTGGCTGTGCATCTTCTTCAGCCACTCGACGTCTTCCGGCTTCTCCGGGCTGAACGGGTCGAGCCGGGACTTGTTCGCCCCCGCGGTGTGCAGCCGCCGCTCGATGCCGAACCGCTCCAGCAGACCGGTGAACCCGAACCCGCCGCTGATCACGCCGATGGAGCCGACCATCGACGTCCGGTGTGCGTAGATCTCGTCGGCCGCGCAGGCCAGCCAATACCCGCCGGACGCGGCGACGTCCTCGGCGAAGGCCAGCACGGGCACGTTCTTCTCGTCGGCGAGCTGGCGGATCCGCTCCGCGACCAGGCCCGACTGCGTCGGCGCGCCACCCGGCGAGTTGATCTGCAGTGCGACCGCCTTCAGCCGCTCGTGCGCGAACGCGCGGGTCAGCGCCGATTCGACGGCGGCGAGGTTGATCGATCCCCTTGCCAGGGGCGACGGGGTCGGCGTGATCACTCCCTGCAGCTTGACCACGGCGACGACGTCCTTGCGCTCACCCCGGTCGCCGATCATCGGGAGACGGGAGGTCAACTTGTCCGCAACGCTCATACGCCCAGGTTACCGAGGTTCAGGACGGCAGCACGCCACTGCGCGAACCGCTCACCCCGCTGGCCTCGTTCGGGCCGCCCTGCGGCGGGACCTCGGCGCGGTCGGCGGTGGCGTCGACGGAGAAGTCGGGAAGGTTCGGCCGCACGCCGGGCATGAACTTCGGCACCCGCAAGGTCACCTTCATCCCCGCGCCGGGCGCCGTCTCGACCATGAGCGCGTAGTCGCGGCCGAACACCTGCTGCATCCGCTGGTTGATGTTGCCGAGTCCGACATGCGCACCCGTGCGGTGCTGACTGCGGAGGTCGGCGAGTTTGGCGGGCTCCATGCCGATGCCGTCGTCCTCGACACTGATCAACGCCTCGGCGCCGTAGTCCTCGGCGATCACGGTGACGCAGCCCCCCGATGGTTTCGACGCGAGGCCGTGTTTGACCGCGTTCTCCACCAGCGGCTGGATGATCAGGAACGGGACGACCACCGAGAGCACCTCGGGTGCGATCTTCATCCGCACTTCGAGCCGTCCGCCGAAACGGGCGTTCTCGATGGTCAGGTATCGGTCGATGTTCCGGAGTTCTTCGGCGAGCGACGTGAACATGCCCGACGTACGGAACGAGTAGCGCGTGAAGTCCGCGAAGTCCTGAAGCAGCTCTCGCGCTTCCTCCGGGTCGGTCCGGATCAGCGACGAGATGGTGTTGAGCGCGTTGTAGACGAAGTGCGGCGAAATCTGCGCACGCAGTGCCTTGATCTCGGCCTGCTGGAGCTGGTTCTTCGATTCGTCGAGGCGCGCCAGCTCGAACTGCGTGCAGACGAACTGCGCGACCGCGTCCGCCATCTGCACCAGCCGTCCGCGGGTGCGCCCGACCACCAGCAGCGCCGCCTCGGTCTCGCCCTCGACGATCAGCGGCACGATCACCGCGGTCCGCATCCGGCAGGTGCCGCGGTGGTTGCACGGCATCTTGTCGTGTGCGACGACCTCGCGGCGATGCTTGCGGATCGCGTTGCCGATGGCGTCGACGAGGTCGACGTAGTGGTCGTTGGCCTCGCCGTCCCACGACAGCAGGGTGCCCTCGCTGTCGGTGATGCCGACGGCCACACAGTCGAGCATCTCCAGCAGCTGGCTGGTGATCTTGTCGGCGACCTGTTCGTCAAGACCTTCGCGCAGGTCCGGCGTCGCCTTCGACATCCGATGGACGGCCTGCAGCACCGCGTTCTCCACGATGCTCGCCGGACGCCGCAGCTTGATCAGCAGGACGACCACGAGGATCGCGAGCAGAACCGCGACACCCCAAGGAATGATCTGCGCGATATCGAGCCCGGACACGGCGTCCATGCTCTGCGCTCGACCAACCGGGTGCAAGGTCTGCTCCCCACTTTCCGTTGAGTTGTGACAACTGAGGGTGGGGTCGACCCTACCCAAGACCGGGGGTTCTCCCCATGGTCACTCCCCGTGGCACCGAGAAGACTGTCCGCAGGCAATCGCTTCCGGGGGAGGAACACAATGCGCGGAATGGGGAAACTCGCGGCGGGTGCGCTGGCGGGAGTCCTGCTGGCGAGCGCGGCGGCGGGGACGGCGGCCGCGGCGGGCGATCCGGTCCGCGCGGCGGTCGGGGACCTGGTCGCGGAAGGGGGATTCCCGGGCGCGGTTGTCGAGGTTCGGAACGGTGAGGCGGTCTCGCGGTTCGGCGCCGGGCACGCGAACCCGGGCACACGCGAACTCGCGGGACCGCACCACCGGTTCCGGATCGCCAGCAACACCAAGGCGTTCGTCGCCGCGGTGGTCCTGCAACTGGCTGGTGAAGGCGCGCTTTCGCTCGACGACACCATCGAGCGGCGACTCCCCGGCGTGGTCCGAGTACCGGACTACCAGCCGGAAAAGATCACGCTGCGCATGCTGCTGAACCACACCAGCGGGGTGCACGATCCGCTGGATCCGCACTTCTTCGACCCGTACCTCGTGCGGGGAGACCGGGCGCACATCATCACACCGGCCGAGGTGATCCGGCGCTCGATCGCCGACCGGCCCTCGTTCGCGCCGGGCACGGGCGTGCAGTACTCGAACACCGGATATCTGTTGCTGGGCAAGGTGATCGAGAAGGTCACCCGCAACGACGTCCGCGCGGAGATCCAGCGGCGGATCCTCGGCCCGCTCGGCATCGGCCACACGTCCTTCCCGCTGTGGTCACCGTTCCTGCGCGGTCCGCATCTGCACGGGTACGACATGAGCGGTAAGGACATGACCGTCTTCAGCCCTTCGTACGACTGGACCGCGGGCGCGATGGTCTCGACCGTCGACGACCTCGCGACGTTCCACCGCGCGTTGCTGGCAGGCCGGTTGCTGGAACCCGCGCAACAGGCCGAACTCAAGCGGCTCGTGCCGTACAGCAAGTTCGGCTCGTACGGGGCCGGTGTCGAGACGCTCAACCTGCCGTGTGACGGGGGCACGAAGACGGTCTGGGGCAACACCGGTGCCGGCCCGGGGTTCTCCAGCGTCTCGATGAGCACCGCGGACGGCGCGAAGCAGATCGTGCTGGCACTGAACGTGTACGACTTGGCGAACGAGTTGGCGCACAAGGACGCGCTGCCGAGCAGTCCGCTTCTCGCGGTCAAGGCCGCCCTCTGCTGACTACTTGAGCAGACGCGACATCCGCCGGTCGGCCAGGGGCTTCCCGCCGGTCTGGCAGGTCGGGCAGTACTGGAAGGACTTGTCCGCGAACGAGATCTCGCGGATCGTGTCGCCGCAGACCGGGCACGGCAGCCCGGTCCGCGCGTGCACCCGCAACCCGGAACGCTTCTCGCCTTTGAGCCGCGCCGCGGACTGGCCGACCGAGCGCGTCACGGCGCTGGTCAGCACCTCGCGGATCGCCTCGGAAATCCCGTCCAGCGCCCCTTCGGACAGTTTTCCCGTTGTGGCGTAAGGGGAAAGCTTCGCCATATGCATGATCTCGTCGGAGTAGGCGTTGCCGATCCCGGCCATCAGCGTCTGATCGGTCAACGCCGTCTTCAGCCGTTCGGTGCGTCCGGCGAACAGCTTCTCGAGCCCCGTGCGGTCCAGCGACAACGCGTCCGGCCCGAGGCGCGCGATGCTGGCGACCTCCTTTTCGGGGTCGCGCACGATCCAGACGGCCAGGCCCTTCTTCGTGCCGGCCTCGGTGAGGTCGAAACCCGGACCGGCGGCCGCGTCGAGGTGGACGCGCAGTGAGATCGGCCCCTTGCCGGGTTTGAGCGGGGCCGGCGACAGCGCGTCGGACCAGCGCAGCCAGCCCGCCCTCGCCAGATGCACGACCAGGTGGAGATCGCCGACGACGAGGTCGAGATGTTTGCCGAACCGGCCGGCCCCGGTGACCTCGCGGCCGTGCAGGTCCGTCCACGGCGGTGTCGCCGTCTTCAGCACACTGAGCGACGACACGTCGACACGGAAAACCGTCTTGCCGACCGCGTGTTCACGCAGGTGGTGGGCGAGCGCTTCGACCTCGGGTAACTCGGGCATGGCCCCAGTCTCGCTTGTTCAGGCCGCCGCGACTACTCCACCGGATGCAGCGGACCGTCGAAATCCGGGAGCGAATGTCTCTGGATGGTCTTGGTGATCTTCGAAACCTCGCCGCGCACGGTGAACATGCCGCGGATGGTGCCCACCCAGCGCTCGGACGGCCGGTCGCCTGCCAGGTCACCCTCGGTCTCGGCGACCACGGTCCACGGACGGCGCAATATCCACCGCAGCGGGAAGAACAACGCGATCAGCAGCAACGCCAGCGGCACCCAGGACGGGATCATCACATCCGCCGGGGTCCACGCGATGAGCACGATCGCGAGCAACGCCGTCACGACGATCATCGCGATACCCGGGCCGTAGCTGCCGGCCACATCGTGCTCGAAGTCGTCCGCGGTCGCGGGAGCCCGCCATTCCATCTGGGCTCGGACCACCCAGTCACGGCCGTCCTCGCCGTGCACCAGCCGGTTCATTCAGTCGCCTCCCGCGCGGCCGCTCGCTCGTCGTGAGCGAGCTCAACCGTACCGTGATGGCGGCAAGGTTCGCGAGAGTTCGAGGGCGGGATGTCCCTCGCGAGCGTTAGGGGCAGGTCGGGTAGCCGATACCCGGTTCCGGGTAGTGGGATGTCGGCCTGACCGGGCTCGGCTCCTCGTACGACGGCTCGCCGGACGGCGTTCCGGTCGTCGAACCGCCGGGGCCCGACGTCGGCGAAGTAGACCCTTCCGGGTCAGTCGTCGACTGCGGTGTATTCGGCTCCGAAGGCTCTATCGGCTCCTTCGGAGTGGTTGTCGGGCTGAGCGACCCGGACGGCGGGATGTCGTCCCGCTTCGACGTGGTCTGGTTCGTGCCGGTTTCCGTTCCCGGGACCTCGTTGCGCGGCGAGGTCGGCTCCTGCGACGGCGGAACCAGCCCCGGCGGCTTTTGCGGCGGCTGCACGATGTCGCCTCCGCCGAGTTCCTTCCGGGAAGAAGAGACCTCATCGGGCAGGTTCGGCACGTCGGCCGCACCGAGTTGTTCCGCAGCCGGTCCCAGCCCGGTCTTCACCGGCACGGCTGCTCCCTTGCCGTGGAGCTGGTCCTCGGCGATCCGCGGCGGCGGAAGCTCCACCGGCTGACCGGGGACGGGCGGGGCGACCTGCGCCGGCAGCAACGACAGCTCCGGCAGCCCACCGCCGGACAACCCGATGGTGTGCGTGACATCGGTACCGAATACGGCCGGACCGGCGACGATCCCGACCGCGCCCGCGGCCGCCGTCGACGCCACCGCCATGGTGACCTTCACCTTCGAGCCGAGCAGAAGGCCCTTGAGCGAGGCGGCGAACCCGGACAACGCCCCGGACGACCCGCTCGCGTAGAGACCGGCGGCCCCCGGCACCAGCAGGGCCACCACACCGGCGTGCGCCCGCAGCGAGGAACACACGTCGCGAAGTTCGTCGTGCGTCGCGCGGCAGGACTGGCAAGCGATCAAATGTGTCTTGATCCGCGTTGCCTCGGCGCCGGTGACACTGCCCGCGGTGAACCCGCCGAGCTTCTCCACCACCGCCCGGCACGAATCCGGCCCGCGGTTCACCGACAAATGCGCCTGCAGATACGCCGCCCGCAGCCCTTGACGCGCCCGGCGCGCCAAGGCCGCCGTCGCGTTCGCGCTCAACCCGAAATGCGGCGCGACCATCGCGGGCTGCTCGCCCTCGACCTCGGTCTGCCACAGCACCGAACGCCAGCGCTCCGGCAGACTCGTGAAAGCGGTGGTGATCAGCGAATGCTCTGCCGTGCGAGCGTTCGTATCCGCCCCGGCCCCGGCACGAAAGGTCAGCTCGTCGTCGCTCACCGGCACGTCACGGCGCGCGCCATGCCACTCCCACGAGACCCGGCGGGCCACCGTCAGCAAATACGCCCGGACGTAGTCCCGCGGCCCGGCACCCCGGCGCAACGCCTGAAGCACCCGGAAGAAGGTTTCGGCTGTGATGTCCTCCGCCTCCGACCGATCGGAGGCCAGGCTGCGAGCCAGTCTCCGCACAGCGGCGGCGTGAAGTTCGAAAAGCTCCCCGAAAGCGGCGTCCTCTCCTTCGCGGAGCCGGTGGAGCAATGCCTGCTCGTCGGATTCCGAGACCGCCTGAAGCGGCACCGTGCCCTGCTCGGTCATCCGGCCAGGCACCTCCTCCCCGAAGGACTCACCATTCGGTCGAATGGGGACACCATACGGAGGTATGCAGCCGTCGTCACCCCTTGTACGCCAGGCGTGACACCGGAGCACCGGTCGGGGTGGGTCAAAACGGCTACAGACGGTCGGTGTATGGTTGTCCCACTGCTTCAAACGAGTGTTGAAGCGGTGAGAAACATGCGGATGTAGCGCAGCTGGTAGCGCATCACCTTGCCAAGGTGAGGGTCGCGGGTTCGAATCCCGTCATCCGCTCGCACGTGGGCGTGTCATGTCCAGGGAAAGCCTGGACCTTGGCGTGCTCACCATAATTCCCGGGGGGCCGAGCCCCCCGGACCCCCGCGTTACTGGTCACTCGCGTTGACGAGTGGGTATCGGGCGGCCGGATCTTTTTAGTTGTTTAGCCTTTCTTAGTAATATCTTGTGGTTACTAAGTGCTACAGGTCTGGTGAGCGGAGTCACACGACCGTAGTAATTCAAATCTGCGCATATGTTTCGGCTCAGGACGGGACACAGGTCGGCTGCGGACGCCGCCACAGCGTGACCGACCGGCCGTTCGGCAGGGGACGCGTGGCGATCGGAGTGAATCCCGAGGCCGCCGCGGCCGAGGCCATCGACGGCGGATCCACCTTCGGCTCGTACTCGTTGATCGTCCCGGACGCGGTGAACAACAGACACGTCTTGCTCGCGTCCCCGCTGTTGCTGCCGTGGAACTCGGTCAGCCAGATCCGGTAGTCCGGCTCGGTGTTCCCGTCCTCCGTCGGACTGATCTGCGGCAACGCCACCCCGTAGCCGAACCTCCGCAGCATCTCCAGCTGCAGGCTGTTGGTGTTGAAAAGCCGGTCGCGGAACCCGAACCCCGACGCCCCGCCGACGGCGTGGTTGTCCACCACCTGCTGGGCGGCCCACTCCGCCACGGAATGCCATTCCCGCGCGGTTTCCACACTCAACTGTTCGGTCGCCTTCGAGCCGGGGTCCGGATAGATCTGCGGCACACCGCGCCCGTCGGTGATCTTGGCCGAGCCCAGCACCGGCAACTGAGCCTCCCAGTGCCGGGCGGTCGGCAGCCGCAGATCCACGAACGGCACCAGTGCCACCACGCCGACCACCGCGACCACGAACGGCAGGGCCTTCCGAAGCGAGCGATGCGCCCGGAAGAAACCCCACAGCGCCAGTACCGTCATCGACGGGATCAGGGGCAGGAAGAAGGCGGTGCCCATGTTCTTCGACGTCAAAACGGCCACCCCGCCCTCCGCCACGAGCAGCGCCGAAGGGAACAGCGGCGACGCCACCATCGACCGGAGGGTCTCCTTCACCGGGCCGCCGGTGCGGAGCTTCGAGATCGCCACGACGATCGCGGCGATCAGCCCGGCGCACAGCAGCACGGCGTGCGGCAGACCGTGATCGGAGATCAGCAGCCGGAGCCGTTCGGCCCAGGCCGCGGGGTTGAAGACACCCGCTTCCGAGCCGAATTCGACGGACTGCTTGCCGTAGCCGAAACCGGTCAGGTACCGGTAGACACGGACGCCGTTGGGCGCCAGCCAGAGCGCCGCGACACCCGCGCCGACGACAGCCGCGAGAGCAAACCACTTCAGCCGTTTACGCCGGTCCGGCGGCCAGACGGCCTGGATCAGCGCCGCCAGCACGAGCGCGGGAACGAACGCGATGGCCATCGTCCTCGCCAGCGGCATCAGCCCGGCGAAAACACCGAAGAGCACGACGAACTTCGGCTTGGACAACCCTTCGGACCGGATCAGGAAGTAAATGGCCGCCGTCGTCATGACCGCGGCGGGAAGCGCGAAGTGATAGGCGCGGGCCTCGTAAATCACCCCGGGTGCGGTCGCGATCACGACCGTGGCGATCCACGCGAACGGGCGACCCGCGATCCGGTTCGCCACCGCGTGCGTCAGCAGGATGAGCGCCACCCCGGCCAGCAACGGGACGACGAACGCGGCGACCGTGCCCGTCCCGGTGAGGAAGAAGTGCAGCGAAGTCAGCGCCGGCAGCAGGGGCGCCTGGATCCCCGGGGCCTCGACGGCCTCGAACCAGCCGGAAATCCCGTCACGGAGTGCGGCGCCGTGGTTGTTCAAGGCCATCCCGAAGTAACCGGCCTCGTCGATGTCGAACACCTGGCCGTCGCGGTAGAGCACGATCCACCGGAGATTGACGGCAAGCCAGACCACGGCCACGCCGAGCAAGGCCCACGTGTTCACCTGGACGCGGCGAATCCCCCTGGTCGAGACCATGGTCAGAGAATCTAGCCGCGGGACGGAACGGATCAGAGCGCGGGCGCTTTGAACGGATCGTGCTCGGCCAGGAGCTTGTCCACCCGGGCCTGGTCGACTCGGTTGACGACGGAGTTCTCGTCCTGCCGGTCACGGACGCACTTCGCGAGGGTGAACGCCGACGTCGTCAGGAACAGCATGCCGACGGCGAGGAAACCGCGGACCCAGCCATCGACCGGCAAGTACCAGATGCCGACGACGACAGCGAGCAGTGCCAGGCCGAACGAGAGGGCCGCCTGGATGAAGAACGCGGCGGTGGTGGGCGGCGCCGAGGAGGTTTTCGTCATACGTCCCAAGGTCCGCCGACGGCCGTCCGCTGTCTTGAGTACGGCTACTCAAGAAGGTGTTGCGATGCGGAAACGGCTCAGATCTCGTAGCCGTCCATCACGGTCGGGGCGACCGGGGACAGGTGGTCGTCGCCGCGTTCGGTGACCAGGCCGCGTGCCATCCGGTACACCTTGAACTCGTTGTCGTGCGTGGGATCCTGGTCGTCCCAGACGTGCAGGAGGCCGTACGAACCCGGCGCGACGTCGCCGACGCGGGTGAACAGGTCCACCAGCTCCTGGCCGATGGCCGTGCCGTGTTTGTCCATGCCGCCCAGGTGCAGCACCGGCACCCCGGCGGCCCAGCGCAGATCCACCAGGTCGCCGTCGTCGAAATCGCGGACGGCGCGGTGCACCCGCTCGACGATGCGGTCGAGCACCGCCGCGTCATCGTCACCGGAAGGGCCCGCTTGGATGGTCACCCACCCGTGGTATTCGAACACCCGGCTGAGTTTAGGCAGGTCCGCCCGCCGGACGGCGGTCAGCCCGCCATCGCGGCCGGTACCCCGTTCCGCCGCAGCGCGTTTTTGAAAACCCGTTCGCCGTGCTGTTCGAAGGCGGGCACGAACTTCTCGCCGTAGACGCACAGGGTCCGTTCCCACGGATGCCCGAGCGTGCCGAAGCGGAAGTCGTTCGCCAGGAACATGTGGTAGTCCGTGCGTGGGAACACCGGGACCGGCCACGGGTCGAGCGCGGCGTGGCGATGCGGGTAGAAGCGGTACGACTGATGCTGCCAGTGCAGCACCCAGACCCACTCGTCCTCCGCGACGCAGTCCTTCAGCGCCGAGAGCGCGACGCGGGCGACGTCGTTCTGCTCGACCGCGTACGGGCCCAGGCGGAACTCGGCCGACGACCGGTCGAGCCCCCTGGGCGCGAGATCCCACGCGACGGACGGTGCGGGTTCACGGAAACCCGGCCAGGCGTGCGAGTACGTACTCGGCCAGAACGCGAGCTTGTCGTAGACCCAGTACCAAGCAGGCTCATCTACGACCCTGGAGATGGCTTCCCAAGCGTTGTTCACGAGCGACCCTCGGTGTTCGGCCGATTAAGACTGGGAAAGCTTCGTGTTCAGGGCCCAAGTTGTCCAGCGCGCGGCCATATACCGTGAAACTGTCACCTGATCAGGTGTCTTGCGCCGCCGGGGGAACCGTGAGAATGACGGTGCGTGAACGGCGAGCCCACTGAACGCGGGCTCGCCGTCGTGCGATCATGCGGCCGCCTCCCAAAGGCTCATGAAGGCCGAGGCCTCGCTCTTCACCCACGGCCGGACCTTGTCGCGATCGCGTGCGGACAACGAGAACTCCTTCGCGCGCCGGACGTCGATCACCAGCGGGTGGCCTCCGGGCCGGAGCTCGTCCATGGTCTGTTCGAGCAGCCACAGCACCAGCTGCGCCGCGTCCCGGCTCAACGGCTCCTCCCGGAAATAAAGCCAGGTCACCTGGACCGGTCCGTCACCCTTGCGCAGCCCGAGGTGCGGATTGACACCGACTTCGAGCGCGCCGAGCCGCCAGCGGGCCCGGCCGACCTCGGCCAGCCGCAGGTCACGCCGCCCCAGGTAACGCAGCCAGCCGTTGGCGATTTCGGTGTAGTGCGACCGCGTGCGCTCGTCCGCGTTCTCGACGAGGGCACGCAGCACCTCGCGATCCCGGCCGGAGATCCGCCCGGCGCGGATCGCGTTCGCGGCGCGAAGGTAGAAGTTGAACCCGCCCCGCGCCGGGTCCTCGTACTGACGGCGCCAACGCCGGACGAAAGAGGAACGCGAGGGACCCGAGCTCGTGCTGTATCCCACGAACGTGGGCAGGGTGATGTAGGCCATCCGTGTCTGCCTTTCGCCGCTGTTCCTGCTGTACAACGTCCATTTTAGAACACATGTACGACAGAAACCGGCGCCTTACGGGTGACACCCGCGAGGAGGCCAAGGACCTTCGAGCAACTCCGCCGATTCCTCGAGGATCGGCACCTCGCAGACGTCACGCGGGGTGAGGTCGGTCGGGATCCAGCTGTCGAGCATCGCCGACCACCGCGTGATCCCCCGCAACGCCGCCGGTGACCCGAGCAGCTCGCCGACCTCGCTGACCAGCGCGCCACCTGCCGCGGGCGAGAGGTCGCCCTTGACCATCGCGGTGAGCCAGCCGTGGATCAGCAGCCAGCGGGCGGCCGTCGCGTCGGCGGGCAGTTCGAGGCCGAGTTCGTCGATCACCTGGCAGAACGCCTTGTCGACGGCGTCCCCGGCGGAGCATCCGAGGCCGGCGAGGAGGGCGAGCGACGGCGCGTCGAGCCCGGCGACGATCGCGTCCAAACCGGCTTCGACCAGATGCGACGTGCGGACGTCACGTCCGGCGAGCCGGCCGATGGCCAGCTCGCGCAGCGTGCTGCGACACCCGTCGATTTCCGTCATCCGGCACGTCCCACGTCAGCCACCGTACCGGCGGGACCGGCGGATCGCGCTGACCAGCCGAAAGAGCATCACACCGTGGAGAGTCGCGGCGTGATGCGGACATGCAGCTCTGCTTCGAGGGCGTGAGCCAGCCTTTCCAGCACCGGAATGGTCGGGACGGTGCCCCCTGCTTCGAAGCGCGCGACAGCGGACTGCGTCATCCCCGCCTCGGCGGCGAGCCGCGCCTGGGTCCAGTCACGCGCTTCGCGCAGTTCACGCACCGTCTTGCCAAGGTCGTGGGCCAGCCGCGTGGCTTCGTACGCGTCAGCGGCACCAGGCTCGGCCATCCGTCGCTCGCGAAGCCGCTGCCAATCGGTCCGCTCGGCCATCGTCCTCACTCCCCGCCTTGCTCGTCGATCGTGTGCCTTTGAGCGATGCATCGCCACATCGCCTTCCGCGCCCGCAGCACCTCGCGCTCTTCACGCATGCGGGTCTTCCGGAATTCGGTCAGCAACACGATTCGCCTGCCTGACGCGATCCAGTAGGTGATCCGCACAGCTTCCCCGTCCAGATGGAACCGCAACTCCCGCAGCTTGCCGTCGAGTTGTCTCGTGTACGGCTCCGCCCAGCAATGGCCCCTGCTTCGCGAGCAGGTCCACATAGAAGGCGACTGTCGCGAAGTGCGCCGTGGACAAACTCTCCAGCCAGTCACGAACCTCCGGCTCCAGTTCCACCGTACCCCATGTCATAGCTTCGATGCTATATATACAGGTCACGACACTTTCAGGTAATCCGATTGCCGGTCCGCAAAGCGGTACGGGAAGGCCCCCTTCCTTGCGTCAGGCGCAAGGAAGGGGGCCTTCCCGTACTGAGCCGAATCCGTGCTGGACCGGGTCGCGAGTGGACGCAAGAATGTGGAAAGACCACATCAACCACCCATAAGGGTGCATGCAACACTGGCTGCTCACACCCGGCGGCAGGGGGCTACATGAGCTGGCAGGACGAGCTTCGGCAGCTGGACGTCGAGCTGGCCGCGGGTCGCATCGGGCATGCCGAACACCGCCGGAAACGCGACGAACTCCTGGCGGAGGCCTCCGGCGGGACGATGCCGTCACCGGTCCCCTCACCGCTGCGGCGCCCCGGTGGGGAGTGGCACAGCACGAATCCCGCCGCACAGCCGATCGAATTGCCGACGGCCACGGTCTCGCGGCCGCAGCAATACCGGCAGCCGCAGCAATACCGGCAGCCGCCGCCTGCCTACTCGCCACCGCCTGCCTACTCGCCGCCTCCCCCGCCGGAACAACGCACTCAGCCGCTGAACACCGAGCATCCCCGGCCGCGCGAAAAGAAGAGCTCGGTCCCGCATATCGCGGACCACAAGACCACCGCGCCCTCACCCGCGGACATCAACCCGACGGTCTACCTGCGCGCCGAGCCGCCGGTCAAGAACAAGCCGTCGACACGTCAGCTGAACCGGCCACTCCCGCCGCTGACCCCCGAGCCCGGTCCGCGCCACACCGCGCCCCCCGAGGATTACGCGGACTACGCGGTGGTCGGCAAGCGCAAGCCGACCGGGTTGTTCATCGGCGCCGGGGTGCTGGTCGTGCTGGCGCTGATCATCGGCGGGACGCTGTGGCTCGGCTCGTCGTCTTCCTCGAACGTCGCCGAGCAGCCGAGTGTGGCCCAGCCGCCGGACGGCCTTTCCGGGCTCGCTCCGTCAGGCCTGCCCGACAGTGCCCAGACGCCGTTGGAAGACCGCCTGCCCGCGTTGCCGGGAACACCGTCGAAGGACAACTCGACGATGTCGGTCGCGAAGGGTGTCGAGCTCAACCTTTTCTCGAAGGCGGCGGGTGACTACCTCACTTCGAAGAACGTCGCCTCGATCACCTACAAGGGTTCGAACGAAGGTACGAACGGTTACCTCGTCCTGGTGATCCCGGCGAACGACGTCAAGGACGCCGCCGCCATCGCCAAGTACTTCCGCGAG
This sequence comes from Amycolatopsis sp. NPDC051071, assembly GCF_040682875.1. Taxonomy (NCBI): domain Bacteria; kingdom Bacillati; phylum Actinomycetota; class Actinomycetes; order Pseudonocardiales; family Pseudonocardiaceae; genus Amycolatopsis; species Amycolatopsis sp. NPDC051071. The sequence goes on from NZ_JBFBBY010000001.1 coordinate 70,664, forward strand.
AACTCGATCAACGCCGGACTGCGCGAGCAGCGCATCGGCAACCGGCTCGCCCTCGTCGGCGCGAACAGGAACGGCCAGCTCAGCGGGTTCGGTTACGTGTCAGGGACGATGGCCGTCACGACCTGGGTCTCGCAGCCGCTCGGCGGCGACGCGCAGGCACTCGACACCCGTCTGGAGCAGACGCTGACCTCGTTGGACACCGTTCTGCCGCCGGGCTGAGAAGCGCGGGTCGCGAGGAGATCACGATTCGACCCGCGAGGGCGAGCCGTGGCCGGGCAGTGCAGAATGTGCGAGGTCACCGCAGTGGTGGTATCGCGACGGCGGGGAGCGTGCCTCCCGCCTGAAATCGGATAAGGGGGCCGGTGGTGTCCTGGCAGGAAGAGCTGCGCAATCTGGACGAGGAGCTCGCATCGGGACGCCTCTCCGCGGACGATTACCGGCTCCGGCGTGACCAGGTGCTGTCGTCAGCGGTCGCGTACGGCGACCCCTCCCAGCAGCCGGTCCAGCAGCCCGGCCACCAGCCGCAGCCGCCTTTCCAGCAGCCGCCTTTCCAGCAGCAGCCCGCGCCGCCTCAGCAGCCGCAGGCCCCGCAGCAGCCCCAGCAGGGCGGCAACAGCGCCGACTCGACGCAGATCATCGCGCCGGTGAACCAGCCGCAGGCCCAGGGCGGCGAGGGTGAACGCACCCAGGTCGTGCCGAACTGGCAGCAGCAGCAAGCCGACCCGAACCGCACCCAGGTCGTGCAGCCGCTGGCGTCGCCGCCGGGTGGTTTCCAGCAGCAGGGCCACGCGTCCCCGGCAGGCGGTTTCCCCCAGCAGGGCCAGGCCTCGCCCGCGGGTGGCTTCCCGCAGCAGCCCCAGCAACAGCAGGGCTACCAGCAGCCGCCCCAGCAGCAGGGCTGGACCGACACCGACGCCAGCCCGCCTTGGGGTGGTTCGGACTTCCCGCCGATCTCGCCGGTCGGCAGCACGGAATGGGTCAAGCAGGGCCCGGAGCTGTTCGAGGACAAGCCCAAGGGCAAGGGCGGCAAGATCGCGATCATCGCGATCGTCGCCGTGCTGGTGCTCGCCGGTCTCGGCGTCGGCGGCTACTTCGCCTTCAAGGGCGACGGTGGCGAACCGTCGGATCCGACGGCCGCGCCCCAGCCGACCCAGTCCCAGAACGTGCCCCCGACGTCGTCGGCCAAGCCGAAGACGCCCGAAGAGCTGCTGTTCGAGAAGATCCCGGAGCAGTCCGGCGACGAAGAAGCGAAGAGCGGCGTGGTCCCCGCGGCCGAACTCGCCTCGATCACCGGGATGGACAAGGGCGAGGCCGACCTGGTCATCGCCGCCGGCGTGAAGCAGGTCGCGTACCGCGGCTCACGGAAGCAGCCGGACGAGACCGGCCCGCAGCCGGCGAAGATCTCGGTCACGGTCATCCCGCTGACCAGCCCCGGTGCCGCCGGTGACCTGGTCAAGCAGCTTCGCCAGTACCAGACGACCAACAAGTTCGTGCAGATCACCGAGCCGCTGCCGGGTATGCCGCCGAAGCTGAACTTCCAGAAGAAGATCGACGGCGACAAGGGCAGCTACCGCGGCACCTGGATCAGCGGCAACAACATCATCCGGGTGGACATCCTGCAGAACCCGCTCGGTGGGGAAGAGGGCGAGAAGGCGTTGAGCGGCACGTACCAGCGTGCGGTGAAGAAGACGCTGGAAAACTACGCCGTCACCAGCTGAGTCTCGATGACCGCCGAGAAGGCACGGCTCCTCACGACACTGCTCTCCCTTGCCGAGGACACCGATTCGCTGTCCGACGAGCTGCATTTCGCCGGCTGGGACGCGACCGAGCGCACCCCGCTCGACCACGGCGCCGCGAACGTCCTGCGGGCGCTCGCGCTGCCGAAGGCGGCGCGAGTACTGGAGATCGGCGCCGGGTTCGGCGGGCTGACGCGGTACTTGGGTGAGGTCGCGGAGACGGTGCACGCCATCGAGGCCGATCCGGTGCGGGCCGCCGCGGTCCGGTTCCGGACTCGTGACCTCGGCACCGTCTCGGTCCACGACCGGTTGCCCGCCGAGGGTTACGACCTCGTCGTCGTCCAGCAGCCCTACGCCACGCGAAACGTCCTGGAGTCGGTTCGCGAACGGCTCTCGCCGACAGGGGCCGTCGTACTGCTGACGGCGTCGCGAGGTGTGGTCAGGACGCTCACGGCGGCGGGTCTCGAAGTCCAGCGCGAACTACGCTGCGCACCCGGCCATGAGGTCGCCCGTGCGGTGCTCAGTACGCAGATCGACGTCGAGCTCCCCCGGCTGTCCGCCGCGATCTCCGGTGGCCCCGCGAACGGTCTCGCCCTGCTGTGCGGACCGGGTGCCGCCGCCCTCTGGCCCGCGTACCGGCTCGCGACTTATTTCAACACCGCCGAGCGCGCCACGTTCGCCTGCACGCGTGCGGACGTCGTGCGCACCGGGGAGGGCGCCGAGGTCCGCCGGACGCCGCTTCGCTCTTCGCCGCCGATCGCCGGGATCTCGGTCGGGCCGTGCACGGACAAGGTTTACGACGCGCCGACGATGGTCGAAGTCCTGCTCGACGAGCCGGAGCGGGTGGCGGAACTGCTCACCGGCTGGCGGGATCTCCTTCGCGCGGAGGCCGCGCGCGGGGTCGAGGCGCTGTGGGATCTGGTGCCGCACAACGTGCTCGTCGACGGCGCGACGCTGCGGCCGATCGATCTCGAGTGGCGGAACGCGAACGCGGATGTCGACGCCGTTCTCGAACGCGGAATCCTTGTGCTGGCGGACAAACTCGCCGACGCGGACTGGTCCGCGGCGGCCGAGGGCGGCTCGATGCGTGATCTGGCGGGCTGGCTCGGCGTACTGGCAGGCCTTCATCCCTCCTTTGTGGACAGTGCGGTGGCACGCGAGGTCGCCTTCTCGACGATCGGCTCGTGCGGCACCGCGCACGGCACGGACGAGGTCCTCGCGTCCATTGCCGAAATCTGGCGAACGCGCCTGGCACGGACAGTCCACGGGTACCGTTCACCCAAGGCCGGCGCCGGTGTGGCGGCGAACGAAGACGAGGTAGCGAAGCGATGACGAGCCTGCATACCGCCGGCATCCTGACCCCAAGCCGGCCGGTCGGGCACCTGTTCGAGCTCCGGGGCTGGACGACCGGGATCAGCCGGAGCGACGAGATGTCCGTGACGATCGCGGACGTCGAGGCGAACCTGTTCCCCGAGCCGTGCCCGGGCGCTCCCGAAGGCACCTTCGGCTGGCGTGCCGTCCCCGCCACCTGGGTTCCCGCGGGCACGCAGGACGTCGTCGTCGCCGGACCGGACGAACGGGTCCTGAACCAGGCGACCGTCCACGTCGGCACGCTCCCTGGCGAAGAACCGCTTTGGCTTGGCGAGCTCGAAGCACCGAAGCAGGGCAAGGTCACCGAAGGGCACGTCGTCTACGTAACGGGTTGGGCGATGCTTCAGGGCCGCGCCCCCAGCCTGATCGAGGTCATGGTCGAGGGCGGCGGCACGGTCAGCGCACGCACCCGCCTGCCGCGCAAGGACGTGCCGAAGGAGTTCCCCGGTTTCGACGACGCCGCTGTCAGCGGTTTCGAGGCGTGGGTGCCTGTCGACCTGCCCTACGGCGAAGAGCGGACGTTGTCGCTTCGCGTCCGGTACCGCACTGAAGGCGTCGGCGAGGTCGTGTCGCCGAAGCGCACCTTCACCCTTCGCAACCCCGTCGCGGACCCGGACGACGCCGAACTCTCCGCCGAACTGGCAGGCGACACCGCCCGCGCGATGGCGCGCGTGAACATTCCGACCGATCCGAAGCATCTGCTGGTGTTCACGCACAGCCTCGGCGTCGGCGGCGGGCAGCTGTGGCTGCAGGAACTGCTGAGCCGGCTGGTCACCGACCACGGCTGGCAGGTCAGCCTGGTCAGCGAGACCGACGGCCCGCTGCGCGCGGACTGCCACGAACTCGGCATCCCCGTGCACGTCACGACGCACTACCGGAACCAGACGGTCCCGGCTTACGAAGGGCACGTCGCCGAGCTGGCACGCTTCGCGAAGTGCTCCGGAGCGGGCGTCGCGCTCGTCAACACACTCGGCGGTTTCGTCGGCGCGGACGCGGCGAAGCGAGCCGGGATGCCGACGGCGTGGGTGATCCACGAGAGCTTCTCGCTGCCCGCGTTCGCCTACCAGAACTGGGGCCCGGTGAAGCCGCCGGCCGCGGTCTGGAAAAGCTGGGAAAGCGCGCTCGCCGAGACCGACAGGCTGCTGTTCGTCGCGGACGCGACGCGCGAGATGTTCCTGCCGTACAGCAAGCCGGAGCGCTGCCGGACCGTCCGCTACGGCACGCCGATGCACAAATTCGGCGGCCGCACGCGATCGGAGACCCGGCGGCAGGCGCGGAACATGCTCGGCTACTCGCCGGACGACGTCGTGCTGGTCAACATCGGGATCGCGGAATCCCGCAAGGGGCAGGCGCCGCTGATCTCGGCGATGGAGCGGATCCACCAGGTCCATCCCGAGGCGAAGCTGTCCGTCGTCGGGCTGCACCCGTCGCCGTACGGGCTGGCGATGGAGGAATCGGTCGAGCGTGCCGGGCTGGAGGAGTCGGTCAGCCTGGTGCCGATCCAGCCGGATCCGCTGCGCTGGCTGCAGGCCGCGGACATCTTCGTGAACAGTTCCGACATCGAATCGCTGCCGCGTTCGATCCTCGAAGCCGTGTGCTGCGGCGTCCCCGTCGCGGCGACCGACGTGTTCGGCGCGCGGGAGATGATCGTCGACGGCGAGACGGGCTGGCTGTTCGAGACCAACGACGTCGACGCGCTGACGGCGACGTTGCTGCGGGCGATCGGCACGCCTGCCACGCGTCGCCGCGAAATGGCGAAGGCCGCGCACGAAAAGCTGCTGCCGTGGCTCGACCCGGCCGGGTACGCACGCGAATACTCCGAAATCCTGACCGAACTGGCCCTGCACGGGCACCAGAGTGGGGACGTTCATGGCTGACGACAACGACGACAACGCTGTGCTTCCCGGCCGTGTCCAGGCCGAACTGACCCGGCTGCGGGCCGAGCGACAGGTGTTCACCGCCGAACAGGACCGGCTCAAGGCCAAGCTCGCCGACACCGAGCACGAACTGCGTGAGGCCACCGCCGTCGCGCCGGACGAAGGCGAGTCGGCCGCAGTGAATCAGCAGCTCGCTTCGCAGCAGGAAGAGCTGGATGTCGCGAAGGCGCGTCTGCGGGCCCTGGAGGCCGAAGTCCTCCTCGCCCACCAGCAGCGGGACTCGCTGCGCGCCGAGCTGAAGACCTGCCGCGAGGAGCGGGACAAGCTGCGGCTCGCGCTGCTCGACGCCGAACTCGTCGTCTCGGCAGGCGTCGTCGACGCGGATATCCTGCCCGGTGGCGAGCCGTCGGCGGACCGTCAGCGGCTGCTCAACGCCGAACGCCTCGCCGCCGAGATGGCCCGCGAACTCGACGCCACCCGCCGCACCGTCAGCTGGCGGGTCACCGCGCCGCTACGGGTCGTGCGCAAGAAGATGGACCGGCCGTGACCGAACTCTGCTTCGTCTCCGCCGACGGTGGTTCCGCCTTCATGGAGGAACTCCTGGAGGTGGTCGCCGACGCCGTGCGCACGGCGGGCGGCAAGGCGAGGACCGCGACCGGCAAGTATCCCGAGGCCGGTTCGGACACGGTGTTCGTCGTCGTCCCCCACGAGTATTTCGTGACCGCGCCGGACGCCGACTTCCCGACCCCCGAGCAGTGCCGCCGGACCATCGGGTTCTGCGTGGAGCATCCAGGGACGTCGACCTTCGAACGCAACGCCGAACTGCTCTCCATCCTGGGCGGCGCCGTCGACATCAACACCGATTCGACCGCCGAACTGCGGCGGCGCGGGATCGCCGTCGAGCATTTCCAGCTCGGCTACAGCCCGCTGTGGGACCTGTGGGGCGGCGACCTCGACAGCCCGCGCGACCTCGATGTCACCTACCTCGGCACCGCCGAGCGGCGGCGTTCGGTGCTGCTCGGTTCGTACGCGCGGGATCTCGCCGGGCTGCGGACGCGGCTGCTGACCCCGCCGCACGAACCGATGACCACCGCACGGGTCGATTTCCTGCCGGGCAAGGCGAAATTCGAGCACCTCGCGCGGTCGCGATTCCTGCTGAACCTGCACCGCGAACAGAAGCAGACCCTGGAATGGGTCCGCACGCTGGAAGCGATGACCAACGGCTGTGTGGTGATCAGCGAGACCTCGGCCGACGTCGACCCGCTGGTCCCCGGCGAGCATCTGGTGCTGGCGCGGCCGGAGGCGCTGGGTGCCGTCGCGGCCGCGCTGGCCGACGAGCCCGAACGCGAGCGGCACCTGCGTTCGGCCGCCTACGGTTTCGTGAAGTCGCTGGACATGACGGCGTCCGCGCGTCGGCTGATCGACCTGGCCGCGTCGCTGGGTTCCGCGCCCGCCGCGGATATCGCCCCCGCGCGGGCACTCGCGACCAGCCTGCGGAACCCGGACGACGCGCTGGCCGTCGACACCCCGTCGTTCGACGCGCGGTTCGCGGGTGACCGATCCGCCGGTGGACCTGCTTCGGCACGCGGGACGGCGTTGTCGGCGCGGATCGCGCAGCGCGCGGCCGGTGCCCGACGGGTGGCTTCGCGGCGCTGGGAACCCGCGGCCGCTTCGCCTGCCGGATCGGCCGATGTCGACGTGCTGATCGTGCGGCGGACCGGCGAGGTCGACCCGGACGATCTGGCGAACGACCTGCTCACCGGCACCGTGCTGCCGCGGCGGGTGCTCGTCGGCGAGGATGGCGTGCATCCGTGGCCGCGTCCGCGTGCGTACGACGTCCTGCTGCACGACACCCCGCTCGGCCGCGGGCTCACCCGGAACGCGCTGCTGGAACGCTCGACGGCGTCCTGGCTGCTGGTGCTCGACGGCGGGATGCGCGCGTCGGAGTTCCTGCTGGAGCGGCTGCTCGCTTCCTCGGAAGGTGCCGACGTCGTGCACTGCCCGGTCGCGGATCCGGTGGACGGCCTGGTCGGCGCGTTGCCGCCGGAGGAACGGCGGCTGCGGAAGCTGCCGTACCTCGGCAGCGGCTATCTGGTGCGGCGGTCACTGGTCGACGAATTCGGCGGGTGGAACTCCGAGGTGCTGTTCGAGGGCCTGGAAGACCACCTGTTCTGGCGGCGGGTGGCTTCGGCCGGGCGGCCGACGGCGCTGGTGCAGCAGGTGCTGCTGCGGCGGCTGCGGCCGGATCCCGACTCGCGGCCGATGGACCTCGATCCGCATCGGGTGTGGGCGGCGGTCGGCAGCGCCCTGTAGCTCCCTCAGCTCGCTAAGAACTGGGGGTAGGCGCGAGCTTCGTCCGTTCGAGTGAGTTAGGCCGTGTCGGTGAACGTCCTCCCCCAGTGATGCGCCCTATAAGCAGAGCATCGGAGTCTTCGGATGCCGGATGAGGAGGAGCCACCATGGCCTGGGAAATCGCCCTGGTCGCCGCGCTGGCCGTCGTATTCGTCATACGGCTCGCGGTTGCGCTGAAGCGCGGCTGAGCATTTTCGGCCTGACCGGCTCGGCCCGCCGCGATCGGGCCCCGCGAGCCGCGGGAACCTCGGGGAAAAGCGGAGGGCCGTCTTCCCTCAGCTGTTTCTTGAGGTGAATCGTCTTGTATCCCGTCGTCAGATAGCCCTCGTTCTTCAGTTTCACCATCTCGGAATGCACTGACGCGGGTGACGCCCCGATCGCGGACGCGATATCCGCGTGGTTCAGGCCGACGTCGATGACGACGCGGTCCTCTACTGGCACTCCGTAGACCACCTGCAACCGGGTCAGGAACGCGGTCAACCTGCTCCGGATTTTGGCCGGGGCGAAGCCCAGCGCGACGTCCCGGAGCCGCAGCCGGAAGGCCAGTGCTTCGGCGGCGACGCCCATCACCTGTTTGTTGTCGTGGAGAAAGGCGCGAAAGGCCTTCTGCGGGATTTCGAGGACCCGGACCGGTTTCGTGGCGACATACGCGAGGTGGCTCGTCCATCCGATCAGGCAGTCCTCCAGTCCGAGGACGTCACCGGCGCCGAGCAGGTCGACGATCATGGGCGGAGTGTCACCCTGCGCCGTACGCAGTGCTTTCACGAAGCCCGACTGCACGATGAGCACCGGCGGAGCCGGATCCGCCTGGTTCGCCAGGTTCGCGCCTGCCGTGTGGTCGACATGTTTGCCGAGTTCGGTCAGCCGCCGCCGCTGCCGCTCGGTGAGTGTCTCCAGGAAGGTCCGGGCCATCAGCTCACCACCGCCGCGAACGCGTAGAGGATGGCGGGAAGGCCTGCCACCAAGGCCGCCACCGAGCCGATGATCCTGGCGGGCTGGGCGACCTTCCCGTCGAGCAGGAGCCGGGTCAGGATCGCGGCGAAGACGATGTAGGCGAGAACGACGACGCCCGCGGTGATCACCAGCAGGGGATCAGGTGTATTCGACGCCAATAGTGACTCCCAGTGAGAAGAAAAGCGATCTTGAAGTTTTTCAAGTCCTTGCCCGGCCGGGTGAGAATCACGTCCAGTAGGTGACGTCACCGCACGGCCTTACTGGCGAAGACTAGTGCTCAGCGGCATTGCAAGAAAGCAACGCAAGGGCGAACGCACCCGTACAGGGAGCCCTCGATCGACCACTTCACAACGGAAAGTGACAGTACTTTCGGGCAACCCGGCAGAGGAATGTCACGGATCGTGCACGAAGACGCCGCCAGTTTCCGCGAATCACGGCTGAAACCACCGGGAAATCAGGATTAGCAGTACGTACATATGGTTTGTCTTTGTCCAACGGAAATCATCGGCCGTTTTGCCGGGCCCAAAGTTTCCCCTGGTCGAAGTGAACGCAAGCCGGACGTGACGCTGCACGTGCAAATGCACAGCCTTCCGGAGGCTGATCGGATCAGTGTCTGACTGTCGGCACTTCAACGGAGGGTCAACGATTCGCCACCCTCGATCACGCCCCGTGATTCACGACAAACTTTGGCAATCTCAGCTTTTTGGGGGAATCCGCTCAGCCCCGCCGGGGGCTGACCAGGCCTGACTCGTAAGCCAGCACCACCAGCTGCGCGCGGTCCCGCGCCCCGATCTTCGTCATGATGCGGCTGACGTGGGTGCGCGCGGTGGCCGTGGAGATCACCAGATGCGCGGCGATCTCGTCGTTCGACATGCCGCCGGCGACCAGGCCGAGTACCTCGCGTTCGCGGTCGGTGATCTGGCGGACGGCGCTCACGTCGATGCGGCGATTCTCCGGCCTTTCGACGAACTCCGCGATCAGCCGCCTGGTCACCGTCGGCGCCAGCAGCGCCTCGCCCGCGGCGACCACCTTCAACGCCCGCAGCAGTTCCACGGGTTCGGTGTCCTTCAGCAGAAACCCACTCGCGCCCGCGCGCAAAGCCTCGTAAACGTACTCGTCGACGTCGAAAGTGGTCAGGACCAGGACCTTTACCCCGGCCAGCTCGGGGTTCGCGGTGATCCGGCGGGTCGCTTCGAGCCCGTCGACGCCGGGCATGCGGATGTCCATCACCACGATGTCCGGTTTGTGCTCGGCGGCGGCCGCGACGGCTTGCTCGCCGTCACCGGCCTCGCCGCAGACTTCGAAACCGTCCTCGGTCTCCAACAGCACCCGGAAACCCGCGCGCACCAGCGCCTGGTCGTCGGCGAGGACCACCCGGATCGTCATAGCTCCCCCTCGATCGGCAACTCCACGCGCACCTGGAAACCGCCGTCCACCACGGCCGTGCCGAACGTGCCACCCAGTACGGCCGCCCGTTCGGACATCCCACGCAAGCCGTGCCCTGGCGCGGTTTCGACGGCACCACGGCCATCGTCGCGGACGAGCAGGATCAGCGCACCGGTTTTGCGCTCGAACCGCACGTCGACGCCGCGTGCCTGGTTCGCGTGGCGGACCACGTTCGTCAGCGATTCCTGCAGGATCCGGTACGCGGCGCCGTCGACGGGCGCGGGCAACTCGCCCGGTTCACCGTCCACGCGGACCTCCAGTCCGGCGGCACGTGCGTGCTCGAACAGCTCACCTGCCTGGGCGAGGCTCGGCGCGGGAGCCTTGTCCTCACCGGACCGCAGCACGGCGAGTGTCGCGCGAAGGTCCTTCAGCGCCGAAGCGCTCGCTTCCTTGATATTGAGCAACGCCTCTTTCGCCTGCTCCGGCCGCCGGTCGGCGACATGCGCGGCAACCCCGGCCTGGACGTTGATCATCGCGAGGCTGTGCGCGACGACGTCGTGCACCTCGCGGGCGATGGTGAGCCGCTCCTGCTCGGCCAGCCGATGCCGGTGCTCGTCGGCCTGCTCGCGCCGGGCCCGCGCGGCGGCGAGCCCGTTGCGCACCGCCGTCCCGATCCCGACGACCGCGATCACCCAGACGACACCGAGCCCGGCCCGGAGATCGAAGGTGCCGAATCCGTGCCGGACGAACAACGCGACGCCGGCGGCCGCGAGAAGCGATCCGCCGGTGATCCCGGCGGCCAGCGGCCCGCGGCTCTTCGTGAGCACGAACAACGCGATCGTCGGCAGCACGATCGCCGGGCCACCGGGGTTCCCCGACGCGTAGTAGCCCAGCGTCAGCGCGGAAGTGAGCAGGAAGATCGGCATCGGGAACCGGTGAACCACCAGCAACGGCAGCGCGATGGCGATCAGCCACAACGCACCGAACGTGGTCAGCGCCTGCGCACCCGGCTGCCATCGGGCCGCGCTGCTCGTGGCACCGAGGACGAAACCCAGCGGCAGCACCACCCGCAGTACGCGACCTGCCCAGTGGCTCCACGGAGACCTGTCTTTCAGCGACACACGACGAAAGCTACCCGGAGTGCAGGCGTACTGCGTCCGTTGAAAAGCGGCTTCCCGGCTACGCCGCGTGCGGTAGCCGGCGCAGCACCGACGTCATCATCAGCACCCCGCCGACCACCTGCACGGCCAGCATCGGCACGTGCCCCAGTCCGGACGCGCTCATGCCGAACGCGCTGAACAGGGCCCACGCCCCGGAGCCCGCCATCGCCCCGGCGCCGGTCCACACCAGCACCAACCGCGGCCAGAACCGGCCCCGTGACACGGTCGCCAGCGCGATCGCGGCCAGCACGGCGAGTACCGCGACGACGACGTCCTGACCGCGGGCCGACATCCCGCCGGTGCTGAACGACCAGAACACGTGGGCGGTCGCGGCGCCGAGAGCGGCGGCGATACCGAGCCCGCCCGTCACGCCGATCGAGCCGGGGCGGACGGTGCCGGTGACGACGAACCACCAGCGGTCGCGGGCGTAGAGCACGAACGCGGTCAGCAGCAGGACGCCTTGCCAGGCGAAACCGCCGTAGACGACGGCCCAGACCCAGTTCTCCAGCGGCATTTCGTCCAGTTCCGGCTTCGTCAGGTCGGCGACGATCACCGGGAGGTTCAGCACGATCGGCGCGAGCAGCCCGGTGCCGATCCAGATCGGGAACAGCACGAGCGGCGCGGGGATCCGGCGGCCCCAGGAGTAGGTGAACGCCAGCGCGAGCACCACCGCGACGACGTCCATCCCGCCGGTGAGCAGGTTCGCGAAACGCATCAGGCCCGAATCCACGAAAGAGGGATCTCGGAGGCCGAGATCACCACCGGTGACCCACGATGCTTTGAGCGTCAGATACGGGAGGGTGCCGAGGATCGCCGCGTAACAGACGATCAGGCGGGCACTGGAGATCTTGGGGGCGGCGACTGCTGCGGTCATGCTCTCAGCGTCGGCGTTCGCGCCGGGGAAAGACTCCCTCGCGAGCCTGGTCCGGCTCCCTCTTCAGAAGGAGCCGGGTAGTTTCGCCGCGGTCTCCTCGTCGGCCGGGGTGAGCGTCGCGAGCGAGATCTCGGAGCGCCGCCCGAGATACAGGTAGGAGAACTCGAAGCGCAGCAGGCCGACGTCCGGGTGCAGGTACCGCTTGAGCACGATGCGTTCGCCGGAGACGTCGTGCTCCTTCCACATCCGCTCGAAGACGTCGGACTCCTGCCGCAGCCGCTTGACCAGGTTCTTCCACGCCGGTTCGGCGAGGTGTTCGGCCATCGCCGCGCGGAAGCCGGCGACCACCCGGGGCAGATTGGTCTCCCAGTCCGGGAGCCTCCGCCGCCATTCGGGGTTGGTCAGGCACTGGACCAGGGTGTTGCGGTCCTCGAACGGGATCGCGTCGAGGTCACCCATCAGCCAGCTGTAGGCCCGGTTGTAGGCGAGGATGTCGCACCGCGCGTTGCGCACACAGACGGGGAACGGCTCCAGCTTGTCCATCATCCGATAGACGTTCTGGCTGAGGAGCTTGCAGTCCGTCTCCAGCGGCGGCTCGGGCGCACCGGCGAGGGTGAACAAATGCGTGTGCTCGTGCGGGTCGAGCCGCAGTGTGCGGGAGATCGCGTCGAGCACCTGCTCGGACGCGTTGATGTCGCGGCCCTGTTCGAGCCAGGTGTACCAAGTGACCCCGACCCCGGCCAGCTGCGCGACCTCTTCACGGCGCAGTCCCGGCGTCCGGCGCCTGCCGCTGATCGGCAGGCCGACCTGGTCCGGGGTGATGCGCTCGCGACGGCTGCGCAGGAAGGCGGCCAATTCGTGCCGTCGCACCTTGGCCGTTCGCGCATCGACGGTCATGGTCACCTCATCAGGTTCGCAAAGCTTCGATCGGGTTACCAGGTAGTGGTAGTACCAGGATAAACACACTCCTGGTACCAGGGTGGGAATCGGCCGATCGTAGTATCCATGACTTCGACGCAAGTTCCGGCGACGCCTGCCCGCGTCGCCGCCGGACCGGCCCTGACCTCGGCCGGCCTGGTCACCGTGCTGCTGGGGGCGGCACTTCCCCTCATCGATTTCTTCATCGTCAACATCGCCCTGCCCGCGATCGGCACCGATCTCCGCGCGTCGTCGGCCACCCTGGAACTGGTGGTCGCGGCCTACGGGATCGCCTACGCGGTGCTGCTGGTGGTCGGCGGCCGTCTCGGCGACGCCTTCGGCCGTCGCAAACTGTTCCTGATCGGCCTGGCCTCGTTCACCGTGACGTCCCTGCTCTGCGGAATCGCGCCGACGGCTTTGACGCTGGTGCTGGCGCGGGCCGCGCAGGGGGCGGCCGCCGCGTTGATGCTGCCGCAGGTGCTTTCGATCATCCAGGCGACGACGACGGGTGAGCGCCGGTCGAAGGCGCTGGGGCTCTACGGCGCGACCGCGGGGCTTTCGATGGTGCTCGGCCAGTTCCTCGGCGGGGCGCTGGTCGCCGCCGATCTCTTGGGCACGGGCTGGAGGCCGATCTTCCTGGTCAACGTGCCGGTCGGGATCGTCGGACTGGTGATCGCGCGGCGGCTGATCCCGGAGAGCCGCTCGGCCAACCCGATCGGCATCGACCGCTGGGGCACGGTTTTCCTGGCGATCGCGCTGGTTTCGCTGCTGCTCCCGCTGGCCGAAGGCCCCGTGCTGGACTGGCCACTGTGGACGATCGCACTGCTCGTGGTGTTCCCGTTCGCCGCGGCCGGGTTCGTCCGCGTCGAACGCCGGATGGAACGGCGCGGTGAGATTCCGCTCCTGCCGCCGTCGGTGATGCGGATGCCGAGTGTGCGGCAGGGACTGTTCGTCGGGGTGCCGTTCTTCGTCGGTTTCAGCGCGTTCATGTTCGTGTTCGCGGTGACCCTGCAGGACGGCCTGCACCTCGGCCCGTTCGGTTCCGGGCTGGTGACGGCGCCGCTTTCACTGGCGTTCTTCGCGATGTGCCTGATCAGCAGCCGTCTGGTGGCGCGGTTCGGGCAGCGGGTGGTGGCCGTCGGTCTTTCGGTACAACTGCTCGGACTGCTGGTGCTGATCGGCACCGTGTTGCTGGAGTGGCCGGATCTGGGTGTCCTGGATTTCGCGCCGGGGATGCTGCTGTGCGGGCTCGGCCAGGGACTCGCGATGACGACGGTGTTCCGGATCGTGCTGTCCAAGGTGCCGCCGGAGATCGCCGGGGTCGGCAGCGGAATGCTGACGACGTCGCAGCAGGCGGCGATGGCGCTGGGTGTCGCGACTTTGGGAACGCTGTTCGCCTCCGTCGGTGCTGGGTCGCTGGGTATGAAGGGTGCGTTCGCCCTGGTCATCGGGATCCAGGCGGTGCTGACGATCGGGGTGATCACGGTGGCGAGGCGGCTTCCCGACCCACGGGTCTGAGGAGGCCTTCACGGCAGGTCAGCGGCAGTGGCAGCGGGGCAGGCAGAGGGTCAGCGACCGGCGGCGTAGCCCTGCATTCCCCGCGCGTTCGCGGCGGCACGCAGGACGCCACCGGAGCGCGAGACGGCGGAAAGCCGCCCCAGTGACCAAGGTCCGGCGTCGACGACCGCGTGCCCGCGTGCGGCCAGAGCATCCATTGTGGACTGACCGAGTCGTGACTCGACCACGAGTTCCCGCGGCGTCCAGGAGCGCGGGTAGAACGAACTCGGGAACGCTGTCGTATGCCACGCGGGGGAATCGATCGACTCCTGCAGGTTCAGCCCGCCGAGCGTATGCGCCAGCCAGAAACACAGCTGCCACTGATCCTGCTGATCTCCGCCCGGCGTCCCGAACGCCAGCACCGGCTCGCCGTCGCGCAGGCCCATCGACGGCGAAAGCGTGATCCGCGGCCGCTTTCGCGGCGCCAGCGAGTTCGGCAGACCCTGTTCGAGCCAGAACATCTGACCGCGCGAGTCGAGGCAGAACCCGAGTTCCGGAATCGTCGGACTCGACTGCAGCCAGCCACCCGACGGCGTCACGGAGATCATGTTCCCGGCCGCGTCGACGACGTCGATGTGCACGGTGTCGCCGCGCGTCTCGCCCAGCGGCCCGACCGTCGGCTCCCCCGTGGCGCCGGAACCGCCTTCGAGACCGCGCAGCTTTTCGAGAATCGCGGGCAGCCGCGGCGAAGGACCACCCGGCCGAAGTTCGGCGGACGCTTCCTCGGTGATCAAGGCCCGGCGCGCGTCCGCGTACTCGCGAGAGATCAGCAACTCGATCGGCACGTCGGGAGAATCCCCGTACCAGGCCTCACGATCGGCGAACGCGAGTTTCGCCGCCTCGACGGCAAGGTGCACCGTGCGTTCCGTCGGAATACCGTCCACATAGGACAATTCGTCACGGAGGCCGTCCAGCAATCGCGCTTGCTGCAGGAGTGCGGGCCCCTGGGTCCAGGCACCCATTTTCACCAGGCCCCAGTCGCCGAAGTCGACTCGCAGCGCGTCTTCGTACGTCGCTTCCCAGCCCGCGATGTCCTCGCCGGTGAGAAGACCGGCGTGGTCGCGGCCGGAGTCGTCGCGGAAGGCCTTGCGGCTGAACACCTCGATCGCTTCGGCGACGAAGCCTTGTGACCACGCGCGGCGTCCCGCGTCGATCTGCGCCTCGCGGCCACTGACCGACTCGGCCTCGGCGAGCAGCAGCTCCCAGGTATCCGCCAACGCCGGGTTGCGATGCAGCCCCTCGGCGGGTTTGCCGCCGGGGAGCCACAGCGCCGCCGACGTCGGCCAGTGCCCGGTGAACAGGTCCTGCACCGCGCGAATCGTGTCACCGACCCGGCTGACCAGCGGAATCCCGTCGCGCGCATAGGAAATCGCGTAGCCGAGCACGGCACGCAACGACTTCGTGCCGTGATCCCGCAGGAGCAGCAGCCAGCCGTCCCACGCTCCCGGGACGGTCGCGGGGAGCAGTCCGCTGCCGGGGATCAGGTCGAGCCCGAGGTCCGCGAAGTACTCCGACGTCGCGGCCGCGGGCGAAACCCCTTGGCCCGCGAGCACTCGGGGCGTCCGGTCCTTCGCGGTGACGAAGATGCCGGGGACCTGCCCCGCCGGGCCGCAGAGATGCGGCTCGGCGATCTGCAGGACGAACCCGGCCGCTACCGCCGCGTCGAAGGCGTTGCCGCCGTCTTCCAGCACCGCCATCCCGGTGGCCGAAGCCAGCCAGTGCGTCGATGCCACCATGCCGT
This sequence comes from Amycolatopsis sp. NPDC051071, assembly GCF_040682875.1. NCBI lineage: Bacteria > Bacillati > Actinomycetota > Actinomycetes > Pseudonocardiales > Pseudonocardiaceae > Amycolatopsis > Amycolatopsis sp. NPDC051071. Next base: position 86,590 of record NZ_JBFBBY010000001.1, read on the forward strand.
GGGTGCCGGCCAGTTCCGGCCTGGTCGTGAACACCCGGTTGATACTACGCTTTGCTAACTACTTTTTCAGTCCCAGAAGTTGAAGAGGGCTTCACCAAGAGTGTCGGGCCGCCAGTGCTTGGCGTGATAGTTACTCACCCAGGGCGGCGTCGAGAGGTCGATCGGCTGCTCGAGTTCGGCTCGGGCGTACAGCCGATACCCAGGAAGAAGTTCCCCCAGAACGGCCAGCAATCCTGGCTCGTCGACGAAGGTCGTCGATCCCCAACTGACGGGTGCCTCAGCGATGCCGAGGCCGTTCCGCACTTCTCCGTCCAGTTCCCAGGTCCACAGCACCGCGGCGGTTCGGTGGCGATAGGCGATCTCGCCCTGGTCGAAGTTCGGCCCCGTCTGGTAGGACACGAACCCGGTGACCCGGCCACGCGTTCGCCGGGCCGCCTCGTAGCAGGCCTTCCGGAACTCCTTCTCATCCCTCACCCACCGAAGCTATCCCTGCGCGGCGATGGGAGCGTCATAGTTTTCGAGCGTCGCCGCGTTGGCAGCACGCGAAGTCACCCAGGTGAACACCTTCGTCATGGGCCGCGAACCCAGCACCCGGTACAGGAAGTTCCGGTAGCCGATCATGAACCGCGACTTCGGCACGAGGAAAGTGCCGATCCCGGCTGCCTGCTTCTGCGAAACCTTGACCGGGCCGCGCAGTTTCTCCTCGTAGCGCGCGAAGGCGACTTCGTGATCACCGTGTGCGGCAGCGAGTTCACCCGCGAGGACGTACGCGCCCATCATCGCGAGCCCGGTCCCGGAACCACCCGGCCCCGCGCACCAAGCAGCGTCGCCGAGCAGCACGACCCGGCCTTGTGACCACTTGTCCAGGTGGATCTGGCTGAGCGAATCGAAGTACAGATCGTCGGCGCCCTTGAGTCCTTCGAGCAACTTCGGGATTTCCCAGCCGAAGTCGGCGAAGCGTTCTACGACGACCTTCTTTTGCGCCTCGACGTCGCGCCGAGGCACGTCCAGCGATTCCGACGCGAAGAGAAGACCGACGTTGACGACCGAACCATCGCGACCGCTGGCGGCCATCACCGTCCGGCCGGGGACACTGCGGATCAGGCCAAGGTGGTCGAGGCCAAGGTGGTTGGGCACGGTGAAGCCCGCGGTGTGGAAACCGAGATCCGTGCGGAACCGCTCTTCGTCGCCGAAGGCCAGCCGCCGCACGCCCGAGTGGAGGCCGTCCGCGCCGACGACGAGGTCGAATCTCCGCGACACCCCCTTGGCGAAAGTGACGGTGACGCCGTCCGGATTCTCGTCCAGCCCGGTGATCCAGTCGCCGAAGACGTACTCGGTGTCGTCTTTCGTGTGGTCGTAGAGGATGCGCGTCAGGTCTCCTCGCTCGATCTCGACTTCGCCGCTGAAGAAGACCGACGGCAACGAGGCGACCTTCTTGCCTCGCGCGTCGACGACGATCTGCTCGCCCATCGCGGTCTCCTTCGCGCGGATGTCCTCCAGGATTCCCATGCGTTTCAGCAGGGTCATCTGCTCGCCGCGGAAGTCGACGGCGCTGCCGCCTTCGCGCAGAGCCGGGGCGCGCTCGACGACGGTCGGCGCGAAACCGCGCTCCCGCAGCCAGAAGGCGAGGGCCGGACCCGCGATGCCGGCGCCGGAGATCAAAACGGTGGTCGTCATGGCTGCTCCCAGTGGGTTCGTGGTGTTGGGATGACCGTACGGCAGATTTGCACGCTTGGTCAATCCATTTGGTCAAACCAAGCGGATAAACCAGATGGTCTAAGATCTCGGGCATGGGAAATCGCGAGGACCTGATGAGCGGGGCCATCCAGTGCCTCAAGGAAAAGGGCTGGTCACGGACGACGGTGCGGGACATCGCGGCGGCGGCCGGGGTCAGTCACGCGGCGATCGGCTACCACTTCGGGTCGCGAGAAGCCCTGCTGCTGACGGCGTTCTCCCAGGCGATGGACGACTGGGGCAACGAGATCCAACGGGAGACGATGAGCACTGTCGACCCCGACGCCCCGGTGAACGAGCAGTACCGGGCGTCCTGGCGGGCGATGATCGACTCTTACGGGCGCAACCGGCAGCTGTGGATGGCCTCGATCGAGGCGTTCGTGCAGTCCGAGCACCACCCTGAGCTGCGGAAACAGCTCGCCGCGGCGCAGCGTGAAGGACGTCGCGGAATGGCGGCCGGCATGCTGGGGATCGACGAGGACACGCTCACCGAGGCCGACGAGCGCCGCATCGGCGCGGTGGCCGTGGCGCTGAACTCGGGCGTGATGCTGCAGCACATGCTCGACCCGGAGAACGCTCCGACGGCCGAGGAGATCGTGGACGGGCTGATGACGCTCGTCTCCCTGGTGTCATGAAAGGGTCTTTCAGGACATTTTTTGTCCTGAAAGACCCTTTCATGACACCCGAGGGAGGCAGGTTGGGTCAGGAGACGGCGACCTTCCACCGCAGCGCCGCCCGCGGCCGCCCGACGCCCTGCCACGACAGGCCGGCGTCCAGGATCCGTTGCGGCTCCAGAAGATTGCGGGTGTCTACGATCGAGTCGCCGTCCATCTGCTCGGCCAGGTAATGCCAGTCGAGCCGGGTGAACTCGTCCCATTCCGTCAACACGACGACGGCGTCGGCGCCCTTCGCGACCTGGTACGGGTCGTCGACCACGGTCATCCCGGCGATCTCGCCGCCGACGGCCGGGTCGTAGGCGGTCAGTTCCGCGCCGAGCGCACCCAGCACCGAGGCGACCGCGAGGGCGGGCGAGTCACGCAGGTCGTTCGTCCCGGCCTTGAACGCCAGCCCGAGGACGCCGATCCGCGAACCGGCCAGTGTGCCGCCGACGGCGCCGGCGATCTTCGCGACGATCCGGTCCCGCTGCGCGATGTTCTCTTCGATCGCCGAGGTCAGCAGGGTGAAGTCGTACTGCACGGACTCGGCGACCTTGACCAGGGCGCTGGTGTCCTTCGGCAGGCACGAGCCGCCCCAGCCGGGGCCGGGCTTGAGGAACGAGCGGCCGATGCGCCGGTCGTAGCCCATGCCCTCGGTGACGAGGTCGATGTCCGCGCCGAGGCGTTCGCACAGTTCGGCGATCGAGTTCACATAGGACAGTTTCATCGCGAGGAAGCAGTTCGCCGCGTACTTCACCAGTTCCGCGCTGGCCGCGTCGGCGACGACGACCGGGGCGGCGAGATCGGCGTAGAGGTCGCCGACCCAGCGGGCGGCCGCGACGTCATCGGAGCCGACGACGATCCGGTCCGGGCCGAGGAAGTCCTCGACCGCGGTGCCCTCGCGCAGGAACTCCGGATTCGACACCACCGGCACGTCCGTACGACCGAGCATCGCCTGGATGCGCTTCGACGTCCCCACCGGAACGGTCGATTTGGTGACCAGCGCACAACCCGAAGGAATGACGTCGCCGATCTCGGTGGTCACGGCTTCGACGGCCCGCAGATCCGCCGAACCACCCGCACCCATCGGCGTTGGCACACAAAGGAAAACGGCCTCCGCGTCGCGAACGGCCTCGCGTGCGCCGACCACGAATTCGAGTCTCCCGCTGGTCAGCCCCCTCGACACCAGCTCGGACAATCCCGGCTCCAGGATGTCCACTCGTCCGGCGGAGAGCCTTGCGACCTTCGCCTGGTCGACATCGACGCAAGTGACTCGATGCCCCAGGCCGGCCAAGCAGGCCCCCGTGGTCAATCCGACGTAACCGGTCCCCACCACCACGATCCGAGCAGCGCTCATGCTGCTGAAGGTGACAGCCGGAGTTGACCTCCGAGCGAACGGAATGCTTCAGGCCCGAATACTCCTCACGACATGCTGCGCACCGACGTGAGCCAACACACCCGCCCCGCCGATGCGAACGAGCGTTAACCTAGGAGCCGGTTACCGGAGGAGATACGACCAGCGGAAATCAGCCGACCACGGGTTCACCGACAGGTGGAGGCGGTTTCCGGTGAAAGGGAGAACATGCAGATCACCGATACCGCGGCGCTCGTCACGGGTGGCGCGTCCGGGCTCGGCGGTGCGACCGCGAAGGCGCTCGCGGCGAAGGGCGCACGGGTCTTCGCGCTGGACCTCGCCGGTGCCATCGCCAACGCCGAACAGGTCGAGGGCATCACCTACGTCGAGGCCGACGTGACCGATCCGGAGCAGGTCCGGACCGCCGTCGCGACCGCCGCCGAATCCGGGGTGCCGCTGCGGACCGTGGTGAACTGCGCCGGGATCGGCCCGTCCGCCCGGATCCTTTCGAAGAAGGGCCCGCACGACCTCGCGCTGTACGCGAAGGTCGTCCAGATCAACCTGATCGGCTCGTTCACCGTGCTGACGCTGGCCTCCGAGGCCATCGCCAAGACCGAACCGCTGGCCGACAACGCACGCGGCGTCATCATCAACACCGCGTCGATCGCGGCCTACGACGGCCAGATCGGGCAGGTGGCGTACGCGTCGTCCAAGGGCGGCATCGTCGGGATGACGCTGCCCGCCGCGCGCGACCTCGCGTCGCACGGAATCCGGGTGCTGACCATCGCGCCGGGCATCGTCGACACCCCGATGCTGGCGACGGTGAGCGAGGAGTTCCGCGCTTCGCTGGCCGAAGGCGTCCCGTTCCCGAAGCGGCTCGCGCGGCCGGACGAGTACGCGCAGCTCGCGTTGTCGCTGATCGACCACGACTACCTGAACGGCGAGGTCGTCCGGATGGACGGTTCGCTGCGGATGGCTCCTCGCTGAGCCTGCTCCCGCGTGTCAGGAAAGGGTCTTTCCTGACGAATTTCGTCAGGAAAGACCCTTTCATGACATCTCAGGAGCGGGTGAGGCGCACGTCCAGGCCGATGCCCTCGGTGGTGACCTCACAGGTCCGGAACGCGGTTTCGGCGACCAGGCCGCCGAACTGCACCGGCGTGTAGGCGCGCCGCCGGAGGTGGCCGAGCGTCTGACGGACGCCGAGCGCGGCCACCTTGCCGAGCTTCATGCCCTCGACCTCACGCACGATGTCGCCGTCGGTCGCGTCCCGGTTCATGTCCTGCACCGCGGCCGTGCCACCCGGACGCAGCACGCGGTACATCTCGTCGAGTGCCTTCACCGGCCACACGAAGTTCTTGAACGCGGCCTGGCAGATGACGAAGTCGAACGACTCGTCGTCGAACGGCATCCCCGCGACGTCCCCTTCGCGGAACTCGACGTCAACGCCTTGGGCTCGTGCGTACTCGCTCGCGATCTCGACGAACGTCGCCGCGACGTCGAGTCCGGTGACGGCGAACCCGAGCCGCGCCAGTTCGACGGCGAAGTAGCCGGGGCCGAAGGCGACTTCGAGGATCTTCGCGCCTTCCGGCAGGTCCGCGGCGAGTTCGCGGGCCTGCTTCCGCCAGAGTTCGATCTGCGGCTCGGTGCCACGCTGCCGCGCGTAGTTCCGCGCCAGCGCACCACTCATCTCCGGAAGGAGCTTGAACCGTTTCCTGTCCTTGATGTTCGACATGGTCTCTCCAGGTTGATTGCCCGGAGCCCGGCTATTCTCAAGATGCCTTCTCGTGGCCGGGTTCCGGTTGCGGGATCGTTCGCCCCGGCGGGGTGCTGCAACACCTCGCCGGGGTTCTTTCAGCTGGTCGTGCTCCCCCTTTCGGCAAGCTCGGCCACGTCGGCCGGGAGTACTCCGGTCTCGTGGAAGGTCCGCCAGTCGGTGAGACCGGGCATCGAGCCGGAAGTCAGTTCCCCGAGGATCGAGCGGACCCACTCCGCTTCCGCCATCCGCATGGCCAGCTGATACTCGGCTTCGAGCAGCACCAGCCGTGGTATCTCCTCAAGCAACCGAGCGAGTCCGACGCGGAAACGCTCGATCTCCTCGTCCAGCGCCATCAGGCGGGCGCGGAACAGGGTGATCACCTCGTCCGGTCCGAGCCACGCCATCACCGAAAGCCCGGCGACGAACTTGGTCTCCTCCGGTGCGAGTTCGGCGAGGAGCTCGCGAAGCCAGTCGAGCAATTCGTCACGGCCGACGTCGGTGATCCGGTACACCGTCCGCTCGGGGCGGGCACCGTCGCGACTGCTCTCGACGGCTTCGATGAAACCGTGTTTCCCCAGGTTGCGGACCACCGTGTAGAACGAGCCCCATTTGATCCCCATGTCGCGATCCTTGCCACGCGCCTTGAGGACCGAGGCCATTTCATACGGATGCATCGGACGCTCGACGAGCGTGGACAGGATGGCCAACGCCAGCAGGTTGCCGACCTTCCGTCGTTTCACCCGGCCCTCCTCGCTTACGAGTACTCGTCTACGAGTATGCGCATAAACGCGAGTGATCGCAAGTGTCTTAGTTCGTAAGAGATCAGAGGTCGTGCATATACGGCACCGACGTCTGCGCGTGGTCCGTCATCCAGGTCCGCAGCGCGTGCGTGGCCAGGACGTCGTCCTCGTTGTACCGCAGCAGCCGTTCGCGCTGGGCGTCGTCGGGGACGTCGCCGTCCATGCCGACGGCGTCGCGATACCAGCTCATCGACGCCTCGCCGCTCGCCTCGGGATCCCGCCAGGCGAAGCCGGCGACCGGCGCGATCACCTTGAGCCCCTTGCCCTGCGAGCACAGGAACTGGTCGGTGACACTGCGGAAGAGGTCGATCCATTCTTCGGAGTCCACAAAGGACGCGATCTCCGCTTTGGCCGGAACACCCGGATACTCGCCGAACCGGTCGGCGGACCCGAAGAGCCAGCGGTTCTCGGCGAGCGCGTTGTAGCAGTAGGCGCGGAAAGTCAGCCCGGCCGCCAGGGTGCGTTCGCGGACGTCGGTGAACCACGCCCAGAACTCCGCGAACGACCGCGCCTCGTCCGCCGTCGGCAATGGCTCCCAGGTCGCGAAGGCCCGATAGCCCTGCTCCACGCCGATGTCGGCGCCGGTCAGCAGCGAACCCCACAGGTACGCGCCGGAATCGCCGAAGCTCTCCATGTCGACGTCGACCTCGACGTCGCCGCGCGGGACCTCGACGTGATCGACCTTGCGCACCATCGTGAGATCGGCGAGCCAGGCGCGCGCGAGGATGATCGCGTCGGCGAAGGTGCCGCCGGTCCAGTTCATCGGCGGCGGCTCGTCGGCCGGATCGAGCGCGGCCAGCTTGTCCACAGTGGACACCCCGGCGCGGCGGAGTTCCATCGCGTCCTCGCCGCGGACGACGAGGCTGACGTCACGGGTCTCGGTGAGCACGACCTCGCACGTCGGCCACCAAGGGCAGCGACGGCATTCGAGGACGCGCGAAGGCTCGGCCAGCGGCTCTTCACCTTCGGCCGCCGCGCTCGCGATGGCGAGCCTGTCGGCGAAGCGGCTCTGGTACTCCGTCAGCGCGCTACGGCCGCCCGGCCAGGTACCCGCGGACAGGTCGTGCCAGACGACGACGTCCGCGTCAAGTCCGATGACGCCGCCGATGGCGCGGTGCCCTTCGTGCCGCCCGAGCGTTTCGAGCATCCGGTAGAGGTGGGCGAGCCGCATCTGGTCCCGCGGCTGCGAACGGATCTTCCGCGCCGGATCCGGCAACCGGTTGGCCGGATCGAGGTCGGTCATCACCGTGGTCGGCGCACCCGCGCCGCGATCGGTGATGCGATGCCGCACCACCAGCACGGGCACGTAACCGGCGCCGGTGCGGACGAGCAGTTCCGAGCCGCCGCGCCGGTGACCCGCGCGATCCACCGGAAGCAGCGCGCCCCAGATGTAGTGCGCTTCGGCGGCGAAGGCCTCTTCGGTGAGCTGCACGCGCTCGGCGGCGGAGAGGTCGCGAGGGATCTTGACCCAGCTCGCGTCCGGCCCTGTCGCTTCCATCAGCCGCCGCACGATGGCCTCGCGATGTGCTGACGCGTCGGCGATCCGCTGCTGCGCGGCGGGGTCGGGCGGGGCGAGCGGGACCTCGCGCATCGCCGGATCGTGTTCGAGGTGCACGCGACGCCGGCAACGGCTCACCGCTCCCGCATCAAGTAGCACCTCGTTACTCACGGACACCACTCTAGAAGGCGACCGGCAAGCCGACATGCCCGCCACTTCGGGGACCAGTAAGTTCGACTGTGACACAGCGTGGGAGGTGCCATGGCGCGCAAGGCCAAAGCCGTCGAGGCCGAAGGCAGGATCACCCCGAAGAAGGCGAAAAACGTCGTCGCGGTGGCCAAAGTGCTCGGTCCGGCCGTACTGCCGGTGATCGCGCCGTACGCCGTTCGAGCGGCGGGTGCCGCACGAGAGCTATACGACCGTTATCAGGCGAAGAAGCTCGGCGTCGCCGTCGACCAGCTCGGCGAGTTCAGCGGGCGCGGTGCCGCACTGCACGCGCGGATCGCCGGGCTGACGCAGGGACTCGCGGAGCTGAAGAAGTCCGCGAAGGCGACTGATGCCGACGTGGCCTTCGCGAAGGACACGCAGGGGACGCTGGAGCAGCTTTCGGCGACCGTTCGCGCTTCGGAGCGGATGCCTGCCGCGCGGCGGAAGGCGGCGCACCGGGCCGTGGCCGGGGAGCTGGACCAGCTGGAGGGGAAGCTGCTGCACCGGTTGGGGATCTGAGCGGTCACTGCGGTCACTTCGGGCCTCACGGATGTCATAAGGGGTCCCCATGGGACGAAATTCGTCTCATGGGGACCCCTTATGACACGCCGGGGAGCGGAGGCGGGCTAGGAGATGAAGCCCTTTTTCTTCATCCACTCGTAGGCGACTTCGCCTTGGTCACGGCCGTCGACGTCGACCTGTTTGCACAGTTCGATCATCTGCTCGTTGTCGATCGCCGCGGCGACGGCTTCGAGCGGGCCGCGTAGTTCCGGGTGCTGCTTCAGGAAGTCCGAGCGCAGCGTCGGCACGGCGTTGTACTGCGGGAACGCCTTCTTGTCGTCTTCGAGGACACGCAGGTTGAGCCCGGCGATCCGGCCGTCGGTGGTGAAGATCTCACCGATCGGGCAGGTCCCGCTCGCCACGGCCGAGTAGATCGTGCCGATGCCGAAGTTCTTGATCACCGGGTTTTGGAACCCGTACGCCCGGACGGCGGCGGGGAAGCCGTCCTGACGGCTGGTGAACTCGGTCTCCAGGCAGAACACGTTCTGGTCGGGCTTCTGCTTGAGGAACGCCGCCAGGTCCGTCGTCGTCTTCAGGTTGTTCGCCGCTCCGTAGGCCTCGGTGACCGCGAAGCCGTATTGGTCGTTCAGTGGCGAGTAGTTCAGCCAGGTGACGCCGTACTTCGCCTCGTCGGCCACCTTCGTGGCCTCGTATTGGGCTTGTTCCCCGCCGGTGACGGGGAGTTCGTTGCCCTGGTAGTTGATCCAGCCGGTGCCGGTGTATTCCCAGGTGACGTCGGTCTGGCCGGCGAGCAGTGCCTGCCTCGACGAGTTCGAGCCCTTGATGTCGGTCAGGTCGATGACGTCCGCGCCCGCCGCGGAAAGCGCCATCTCGGCCATGTAGCCCAGGATGATGTTCTCGGTGAAGTCCTTGGACCCCACCGTCACCTCGACGCCTTTGAGCCCTTCGATGGGCTGGATCGAACCGGGTTCGATTTTGTACGGCAGCGCGGTGTTGACCTCGAGTCCGCACGCGGAAAGCGTGCCGCACAACAGGACAGCGCCGAAGATCGCCTTCAATCGCATGTCAGCGCAATCCCTTCGGTCCGAAGAACTGTTCCGCCACCGCGCCGAGCCAGTCCACCAGCAGTGCCAGTGCGACGGCGAGCACCGAGCCGGTGATCAGCACCTTCGTCAGGTTGAGCTTGTAGCCGGTGTCGATGAGCAGGCCGAAACCACCGGCGTTGACGAACATGCCGAACGTCGCCGTGCCGACCGCCAGCACCAGCGAGGTACGCAGACCGGCCAGGATCAGCGGGATGGCCAGCGGGAACTCGACCCGCCACAGCACGCCGGAGGCCGACATGCCGATGCCGCGGCCGGCGTCGATGAACGCCGGGTCGATCTGCTGCAGGCCGACCATCGTGTTCCGCAGCACCGGAAGCAGCGAGTAGAACGCCAGCGGCAGCGCCGCGACCCACAGCCCGCCGGTCGCGCCGGTGACGATGAACCACAGCACCAGCACACCGAGCGCGGGTGCGGCCTGGCCGATGTTCGCGACCGCCAGGAACACCGGCGCCGCCCACTTCGCGTACGGCCGGGTCACGAGCACGCCGAGCGGAACCGCCACGGCGACCACGATCGCGGTGACCACGATGGTCATCGCCAGATGGTCGCGCAACGCCGCGAGCAGCCCGGCGGCGTTGAGCGTCTCCTTCTCCGTCGCGGTCAGGTCGCTGGTGAACACCCAGATCAGCACGCCGACGACGATCAGCAGCACCACCGCGGGCTGGGCGAACAGCCGGACCCGTTCGGCACTTCTCGACGAGGACTCGGTGGAAAACCCGGTATCGACGGCCGTCATGCGGTCACCCCTTCCGCCGGGTTGTCGTCCGCGTGCTCCTCGCGCAGCTGCTGGATCGTCGCGATGACGGTGTCGAGCTCGATCGTCCCGGCGTACTCACCACGCGCGCCGGTCACCGGGACACTGCCGCCCTCGGCGAGCATGGCTTCGAGCGCGTCCTGCAGCGTCGACTGGAGGCTGACCGAGTCACGCAGTGGCTTGCCGGCGGTGGCCAGCGACGTCGCCGCGGTCAGCTCGCGGACATGCACCCACCGCATCGGACGGCGCCGCTGGTCGAGCACCAGCACGAAATGCTTGCGCTGCTGAGTCAGCTTCTCGCGGACGTCCGACGGCGATTCGCTCACCGCCGCCGTCAGCGCGTCCTGCTTCAGCTCGACGTCGCGGACCCGCAGCAGGGTCAGCTGCTTCAGCGAGGCGCCGGCACCGACGAAACCGGCGACCGTGTCGTCGGCCGGGTTCGCGAGGATCGCGTCCGGGGTGTCGTACTGGAGGATCTTCGACTGGTTGCCGAGCACCGCGATCTTGTCGCCGAGCTTCACGGCCTCGTCGAAATCGTGCGTGACGAAGACGATCGTCTTCTTCAGCTCGGTCTGCAGCCGCAGCAGTTCGTCCTGCAGGTTGCCGCGGGTGATCGGGTCGACCGCGCCGAACGGTTCGTCCATCAGCAGTACCGGCGGGTCCGCGGCGAGTGCCCGCGCGACGCCGACGCGCTGCTGCTGTCCACCGGAGAGCTGACGCGGGAAACGGTCGCGGAAGTCGATCGGGTCCAGCCCGACCAGGTCCATCATCTCCTCGACCCGGTCGTTGACCTTCTTCTTGTCCCAGCCGAGCAGCCCCGGCACCACCGCGATGTTCTGCGCGACGGTGAAATGCGGGAACAGCCCAGCCTGCTGGATCGCGTAGCCGATACGACGGCGCAGGGTGTCGACGTCGAGCTTCAGCGCGTCGTCACCGCCGATGGTGATCCGGCCGGACGTCGGCTCGATCAGCCGGTTGATCATCCGCATGGTGGTGGTCTTGCCGCAGCCGGACGGGCCGACGAACACCACGATCTTGCCCGCGGGCACCACCATCGAGAACTCGTCGACGGCGGGTTCGCGGGTGCCGGGGTAGCGCTTGGAGACGTTCTCCAGCTCGATTTCGACGCCGGATACGGTTTCAGGCTGCTCAGCCACGGACACCCCTCGAGACGGTCAAACGATTGATCAGGACGTAAACGGCGTCGAGGACCAGCGCGAGGACGACCACCCCGAGCGTCCCGGTGAGTGCCTGGTTGAGGGAGTTCGTGCTCCCCGCGTTGGTGAGGCCGGAGAAGACCTCCGAGCCGAGGCCCGGGCCCTTCGCGTAGGCCGCGATGACCGCGATACCCATGAGCATCTGCGTCGCGACCCGCATCCCGGCGAGGACCGCGGGCCAGGCGAGCCGCAGCTCGACCCTGGTCAGCACGCCGAACCGGCTCATGCCGATCCCGCGTGCCGCGTCGCTGACCGCCGGATCGACGCCGCTCAGCCCGACGATCGTGTTCCGCACGATCGGCAGCAGCGCGTAGAGCACCAGTGCGATGACGGTGGTGTTGGCGCCGAGGCCGAACACCGGGATGAGAAGGCCCAAGAGTGCGAAGGAGGGGACGGTGAGGATCGTGCTCGCGAGTGCCGTGGCCACCGCCGACCCGATCGGGCTGCGGTAGACCGCGACGCCGATCAGTACGCCGAGCACGGCGGCGAGGATGGTGCACTGCACGACCGCGCTGACGTGGAGAAGCCCTTGGAGGGCGAGTTTGTCCCACCGATCCGAGATGTACTCGAAGAGGTTCATCGCGTGCTGGTTCTCCCGCCGCCTCTGAGTGAGAGTCCTCACCCATTCGGAGTAGCTGTATCGGGAGCGTGACTACCCAGAACGCACGCGGTCAAACCCCGGTTTACCGCTTCTTTCCCGCAAACCTTCCCCATTCGGCCTAAATGGGCAAACGCACGCGCCGCCTGGGCAGCGTCTTTCTCACCGCTCAACCGCCGGGAGGAGATCGACCATCCGGCCGGACGTCGCATACCCTTTACCCCGTGAGCAAGGGCAGCCGGCACCGAAGCGCGTTACGCGTAGTGCGTGGTGGCTTGCTCGGCGTGAGTTCGGCGGCGCTGGCCGTGACCGCTCACGTGCTCGGGGACGGCGAAGTACCCGATACGGCGATGACGTTGTTGCTCACCGTCCTGATCGGCTGGAACACCGCCGCACTCGCCGCCAAGGCACGCGGCCCCCTCGCCACGATCGTCGACCTCGGCGCCGGTCAGATCGTGATGCACCTCGTGCTCAGCTCCCTGAGCAGCCACGAACTGACGCACGACGCACCCGTCTCGGGCGGGCTCGCGATGACGGTGGCGCACGTCGTCGCGACGCTGGTCACCGCGCTGCTGCTGGCCAAGGCCGACGGACTGCTGCTCGGCGTCCTCGCCTGCCTGCGCACGCTGGTCCCGTTCATCCTCAACGCGCTCCCGGTACCCGCCGCGACCCCGTCGCCGGTACTCGCCCGGCCGTCGGGCCCCGGCCACCTCGTCCGGGTCGACCTGCGCCGCGTCCACGGCAGGCGCGGCCCTCCGCTGTTCTCCTGAACCCAGCTCACCCCCATCGGTCCGGCGAGGTCCCCGCACCCGCCGTTTCACCCATGTTCAGGAGTATTCGTGTCCAAGCACGTCTTCAAGCGCGCCGGTTTCCTGGCCGCCGCCGTCGGTGTCACCGGCCTGCTGTCGGCCGGGATCGCCTCGGCCCACGTCACCGCCAACGTCTACGGCCCCCAGGTGTCGAAGGGCGGTTACGGCTCGATCTTCTTCCGCGTCCCCAACGAGGAGAAGGACGCCGGCACGGTCAAGGTCGAGGTCACCATCAAGCCCGAGTACGCCTTCGGGACCGTTCGCACCAAGCCGATCCCCGGCTGGACCGCCGAAGTGGTCAAATCCAAGCTGCCGAGCCCGGTGACCACCGCGTCCGGCACGCAGATCACCGAAGCCGTCACCAAGGTCTCCTGGACCGCGCAGCCCGGCACCAAAATCGCCGCCGGCTCGACCGAGTTCCAGGAGTTCCAGATCAGCGCGGGTGCCTTCCCTGCCACACTCGACACGGTGGAGTTCCCGGCCACCCAGACGTATGAGAACGGCAAGGTCGTCGAGTGGAACCAGCCGACCCCGGCCACCGGTGAAGAGCCGGAGCACCCCGCGCCGAGCGTGAAGCTTGCCGAGAAGAGCGAAGACGGCCACGGCGGCACCGACGCGAAGGCCGAAGAGTCGCACGCGGCGGCTTCGTCGTCCGACAACACCGCCCGCTGGCTCGGCGGCGCCGGCCTGGTCGTCGGCGCGCTCGGCCTCGGCGTCGGCGCCGGTGCCACCCTTCGCGCCCGCCGCGCCACGGCGGCGGCGTCCGCCAAGAACGGCAACACCGAGGGAACCGAATAGATGCGGAAAGCGCTTATCGCGCTGGCGATCACCGGGGTGGCGTGGCTCGCCACCGCCACCCCGGCGCTGGCGCACAACGTGCTGATCTCGTCCGACCCGGCCAAGGGGGCTTCGGTCGCCGCCGGTCCCGCGAAGATCACGCTCACGTTCGACCAGTACGTCGAGGCCGCGAACGTCAACCAGATCGCGGTCATCGGACCGGGCGGCGGACAGTGGGCCGAAGGCCAGGTCCAGGTCCGCGACAGCGTCGTCACCGTGCCGCTGCGGCCACTCGGCCCGGCGGGTGAGTACAAGATCGGCTACCGGATCCTGTCCGCCGACGGGCACTCCGTGACCGGCGAAGTCCCGTTCACGCTCACCGCCGCGGGCACCGGGACACCGGCGTCCGTCGACGCGGCCAAGAGTGGTGACGGCCAGCCGGCGACCACCCCGGCGACCGGCGGCGAACGTTCGTCCGGCGTGCCGATCTGGGTATGGATCGCCGGTGCCGTCGTCCTGCTCGCCGTCGGACTGACCGTCGCACTGCGCACCGGCGCGGGTGGCAAGGAGAAGAACGGGTCATGACACAGACCGAGACCACCTCGCGCGCCCGCGTCGCCGTCCTGTTCTGTGTGGTGACGGCGGGACTCGTCGGCGCACTGATCGGTATCGCACTGACGGCCACCGCCCCGGTGCCCGGGGTCGCGCAGGTCAGCGAGGCGGTCTCGGTCTCCATCCCGATCGTGCGGGTGCTGCTGGACATCTCGGCGGTCGCCACGATCGGGCTCGCGCTGCTTTCGGTGCTGGTCGGCTACGACCGGCCGAAACTTTCCGAGCCGATCATGCGTATCGCGCGGCCCGCGAACGTCGCGGCCGCACTGGTCTGGGCGACGACCGCCGTCGTCGCGCTGATCCTGCAGACCGCCGAGTACCGGCCCGGCTCCAGCACGCTGTCGATCTCCGACGTCGGCAGCTACATCGCCGACGTCGGCGCCGGGAAGGCACTGCTGATCGTCGCCGTACTGGCGTTGCTGCACGCGGGACTCGGCATCCTGGCGCTGAAGCACGGTGAAAAGGTGCCTGCCGAGGTCCGCGTCGGGCTCGGGTTGTTCGCGTTGCTGCCGCTGCCGGTCACCGGGCACGCGTCGAACTGGAACTACCACGACTACACGATGATCTCGATGGAACTGCACGTGATGAGCGCCGTCGCCTGGACCGGTGGGCTCGGCGCGATGACGGTGCTGCTCATCGGGAACCGGACACTGCTGGCGCACGCGCTGCCGCGATTCTCCAAACTGGCGACGCTGTGCCTGATCCTCGGCGCGGCGACCGGGCTGTTCAACGGGCTGATCGAGATCTCGCTCAACCCGTCGCTCGGGTTCTGGGAAGGCGTGTTCACCACACCGTACGGGCAACTGGTGCTGCTGAAACTGTTGTGTACCAGCGTGATCGCGGGACTCGGCGCGTACACGCGCTGGAAACTGATGCCGCGGATCATCCGGCACAACCGCACGGCGCTGGCCGCATGGGCGACGCTGGAACTGACCGTGATGGGGCTGGCGTTCGGATTCGCCGTCGTCCTCACGCGCGCCCCGGTCGTGCCGACGACCTAGCTGTTACGGGCTTTACTCCATCCGGCCGCATTCGGCCGGTTTCACTGTCCTCTCCGGACCTTGCCCGCGATGCTCTACGCGTCGCTGGGGTAACCCACAGAGGGGATGATCGATGGGCAGCCCGATGCCGGGTGAAAGTGAAGCCGCCACGCCGCGGTTACCGCGTCAGCGCTCCGCGGTCCGGCTTACCCGGCAGGTGAGTTCGGGTCCGCGTCAGCTGCCGCACACACCGGCGCACTTCACCAACCGCACCGCCGAACTCGGTCTGCTCGAAAACCTGCTGTCCGGGGAAACCGGCACGGGCGAGCATCCGGCGGTGCACCTGATCAGCGGACAGGGCGGGATCGGGAAGACGGCGCTGGCCACCGCTTGGGGACATCGCCTCGGCGACCGGTTCCCCGACGGACAGCTCTGGGCGGACCTCGGCGGGTTCAGCACCAACGGCCCGCTCACCGCGAGCGAGGCGCTCGGCCGGTTCCTCCGGGCGCTGGGTGTCCCGCCGGCGGGGCTGCCCGCGGACGTCGAGGAACTCGCCGCCCTCTACCGCACGACGACCGCCGACCGGCCACTGCTCGTACTGCTCGACAACGCGGGATCGACCGAACAGGTGCAGCCGCTGCTGCCCGCCAACGCGGAAAGCCTCGTGATCGTGACTTCGCGAAGACGTCTCGGCAGGCTCCAGACGGAGCATCGCGCGAAGCTGATCGAGCTGTCCCCCTTCGGTTCCGCGCACAGCGCCGAGCTGCTGCGACGTGCTGTCGGCACCGACCGGGTCGGCGCCGAAACCGACCACGCGCGGTCCATCGCCGAACTGTGCGGCGGCCTGCCGATCGCGCTCACCACGATCAGCTCCAAACTGGCCGCGCGGCCGAAAATGTCGCTGGAGAAGATCGCCAAGGAGCTGGGGAAGGAATATCGTCGACTGGCCACGCTCTCGACGAAAGAGGCGCAATCGGTGGAAGCCAGCTTCAACCTTTCCTATGACGAGCTCCCGTCGGACGCCGCTGCCTTGTACGCGGCGCTCGGCCTGCACCCCGGCCCCGACTTCGGCGTCGGCGTCGCGGCCGCGTCGATCGGCGTCCGCGAAGAGGTCGCCGACGACCTCCTCGACCAGCTCGTCGACGTCGGGCTGCTGATCGATCGCGGTGACGACCGGTACACGTTCCACGACCTCGCTCGCTTGCACGCCAAGGAAAAGACGGCGGGCAACGAGTACGACCGCGACATCGCCGTGCGCCGCATGCTCGAGTGGTACCTGACCGCGGCGTCCGCGACGGCCGGCCTGACCACACCCGACCAGGACGTGATCCCGTACCGCTACGAGTACCGGCCGTCGACCCCGGTCACGTTCGATTCCTCCGAAGAGGCGCTCGAATGGCTGGAGCTGGAACGCGAGAACCTCATCGCCGCGGTCGAAACGGCGCACGCGTGGCAGCTGCCGGAGCTCGGCTGGCAGCTCGCCGCCGCGATGTGGCCGCTTTTCCTGCTGCGCAAACACTATCCGGACTTTCTGCGGGTGAGCGAGATCGGCGTGCGCTGTGCGCGGGAGTGGGGCAACTCCTCCGCGCTGGCGCTGATGCACAACCGCAGCGGCGCCGCGAGCCGCGGCACCGGCCGTTACGACGAAGCCGTCGGACACTACGAGGCCGGTCGCGCCGCCGCGCGGGAGAGCGAAGACCACGTCGTCGAGATCCGCTCGGTGGAGGGTCTCGGGCTGGTCGCACTGCAACAGGGCAGGCTCGACGACGCGGTGAAGTGGTTCATCGAAGATCACGCGCTCAGTGAGCGCCAACAGCGCCCGCACGACGTCGGGCTGGCACTGATCAACCTCGGCGCGACGCGGGTCCGAACCGGGCAGCCCGAAACCGCGATCCAGGACCTCACCGGCGCTCGCGACGCTCTCGTTGGCGATGACTACAACGTGGCCCGCGCCCGGATCGAACTCGCGCGTGCCCTGACGGTCACCGGTGACCTCGCGGCCGCGCGCGCCGAACTCGGACCGGCCCGCGACACCATGGAAGCCGCCGGATCGCGGTTCGAGGTCGCGCGGACGCTGTACGCCTTCGGCGAGATCGCCGAAGCGGAGGGCGAATCCGAGGAAGCCCGGCGGTACTACGACCAGGCGCTGCCGATTTTCGTCGGCCTCGGCCGGCCCGAGGCCGACGCTCTGCGTGCTCGTCTGGCCGGACTCTGATCGCCGAAGGCACCGATCGGTGAACAACGGCCGGATGAACCGGCCAAGTCGAATAACAGAGCGTAGCTGCAACTTGCACATTTGGGGGAGCATTGCGCCAAGAGAAGTGATTAGCCGGGCCGAACTAGTCGCGGTTTGAGCGATGATTTCGGGCAAGCGACGAACGGTCATTCGCCGTCGGCGAATGCACGTGCAGGATTGCTTTTCCGAGTGACTCAGCGATACCGGTTCCACCGTGCGCCGGTGTGCCCGCTCCGAAGATCGTCCAACCGTTTTCGCAGCTCATCACGTACACCGGGGTGACTGCGGAGAATCGGGAGAACACTCGTGGTGAGCTTTAGTTCACGGATAGCGCGCAGTACCGAGAACCCGGACCACGTGGTCACGTCGAATCCATACCGCTCGGCGAACACGCGATAGCGGGCGGGTGGATCACCGAACCGTTCCCTGCCGACGGCGAGCGGTGTCAGATCCCATTCCGGCGGCCCGACGCAGGACGAATCGAAATCGCACAGCACCGGCCCGTCCGGCCCGGGGATCACATTCCCGCTGTGCGCGTCGCCGTGGACCAGACCACGAGGGAGCGGGAAGTCGAGCGCCGCAAGGGCCTCCTCGACCTCGGCGCAGCGCTCCAGCAGGAACCGCCGGTCGCCGGGGGACAGCTCCTCCGCGTCGGAAACCCTGGCACGCACCGCGGCGAACGGCGCCCATTCGGCGAGCCCGTCGGGCGGCTGGAGCGAGTGGACCCGGCGCAGGAGTACGGCGAGATCCGCGGACTTCGCCTTCCGGCCGGTCGACGGCACCTTCCACCACACCGTGACGAGATGCTCGCCGATCGCCAGGGGCTGGTCGAAGCCGGGAAGCAGCCGGATCGCCGGGACGTCGTGCCGTTCGAAGTGCCGGGCCACCCGCACGACCGTGCCGACGCGATGCCGCAGCAGCGTCGACCCGACGATCCGCACGACGAACGGCGCACTCGCCAGCTCGTAGACGGCGTTGTTGGTGAACCTCAGCAGCCGGGCGCCGTCGGGATCCACGCCGAGCAGCGCGCACGTCCGCCCGAGGGCGTCGTGTAGTTTGCCGGGCGTGAACCGGCCGTCCGGCCCTGGCAACCCGGAACCGGTCGGCTCAGGCGGCTCAGGCGGCGTAGAAGGCGTTGAGGCGGTCGGCGAGGTCACGGGCGTCGGCGTTGTTCCGGCGGCGGTCCGCCTCGACCTGCAACGGTCGCATCCGGTCCTTCACCCGCTCCGACTTGATGCCCTCGGCGCAGTCGACGGCCTTGGCCCCGACCTTGGCGCCATGATCGAGATCGCCTTCGAGCAGGTGATTCGTGGCCAATGCGCTGAGCATGAACGTCTTGCTGCGGGCCATGTCGTCGGTGTAGGACTCGACGGCCTTGGACAGCGCCGGGATCGCGTACTTCGTATGCTCGGTGTTCTTCGCCGCGAGCACGGTGTGGACGGTGCCGATCATGGCGTAGACGTCGGTCTCGGTGAAGAACTTGACCCAGGATTCGGCTTCGGCCAGGTTCGCGCGGGCGAACTCGTCCTTGCTCCGGCCCAGCAGTTTCGCGGCCTGATCCTCGTTACCCATCATCGCGTAAGCCCACGCTTCGTTGGCGCAGAGCACCGCGACCGCCAGTTCGGAGCCCGATTCCTGGGCGGCGATCTGACCGAGCTGGAACAGTTTCAGCGCGTCGTTCGGGGCGTCCTGATGCAGGTAGACACGGCCCATCCGGTACAGCACGTTGGCCACCAGCGGATGGCTGTCGCCTTGTTTCGCCAGGTCGAGCGCGTTCGCGAAATGACCGCGGGCGGAGTCCATGAGCCCGGTGTCGAAGGAGGTCCAGCCTGCCAGACTGTGCAGGTCGGCCAGTGCGACGTACAGCCGGTTCTTGACCGGTTCGGTGCCGTTGGACTCGAGCATCTGCTGTCCCCATGACAGCTGCGCGACCACGGCGTCGCGGCAGAAACCGCCGCCGTACTGGTAATCGAGGGACCGGAGCGCTCTGGTCGCGGCTTCCACCTGGCGGACGTCGGTCATGCCGATCCGGCCGGGGGCCGGCGTCTTCGCCGGTCCCGCCGACCACGTGCCCGATTCCGGACCGAATACCGCCGCGCCCATCGTGACCTGGGCGGCATGCGCGAGGAACCTCCGTCGTTTCACGGACTCGTCCTCCTCCGCCTGTCCGTCGGCAGCGCCGACGACCTTGATCGCTGTCGCCTCGTCGTAGGCGAGACCCATGTATCCCCGTGGGACACCAAGGCCGTCAGCGATGCGGGTGAGCACGTCGTACGCCATCACCTGGCGACCTTTGAGGATCTCGGACACCTCGGACTGCGACTGGCCGGTCATCGCGGCGATCTGGCGCTGCGAAATACCGTGCTTGCGCAACAGGCGATACACGGAAGAGATCTCCCGGGTGGCCAGTGCGGCTCGCATCTCCGGCTGCTCCCAGGCATCCGGCGGCACGGGGTGGCTCTGGCGGCTCGAGTCCGAGCCGGCGACAGCGCCGCCACCGATACTGGCGTCCATTGCGCCCCCTCACAGTTCCGTTGGGGTCTAGAAACAGCGTAGGCACACCTATTCAACCGTGTGAAACAGCGGAATGCCCGTCGTGATCGGCCCGGCAGAAGTCGTTTGACCGCTTACCGTGAAACCGTGCCCGGTCACCGCTGTGACGGCGGTTCGACCTTCTATCGAACTCGGTTTCACATCACTGTAGTTGTCAGATCTCCGTGACCGACCAGCCACCGGCAGCGATCACAGAGAGCTACCGAATCTCCGGACCTTTACCGGTGCGGATACGCGGATACGAAGACGACGTGGAACGAGAGAGCGGAGAAGAGCCAGTGGAGTTCGTGGACTCGATCGCAACAGGCTCCATCACCGCGGGACGGGCCGGTATGGCCACGCGCCACCTGCGTCCGGCCGGCGCGGCCGGTCAGCAGGCGGTCGCCGTCGCCCCCGGTGCCAACCGTCCGGTCTCCCCTTCCGCCCCGGTCGACCCCCGTACCGCGAGCGTGCGCCGTTATGAAGGCGGACAGCTGGTCTGGCGGGTGCAATGCGGCGATCTCATCAGCCGCGAGCGCGCCGTCACCGTGTTCGTCGAGGACAACCAGGTGGTGGTCGTTTCGCCGCCAGGAGAGACAGCGCGTCTGACGTCCGGCCAGCTCGGACAGCTCAGGGCGGCGCTCAACGAAGCCGCCAAAATGGCGGAAAGGTAACGGTGAGTTCTCCGTGGATCAGGTCCTAGGGCAAGTTCTCCGCAACGCGGTTTGGGAACGCCTCGACATGCTCTCCGATCTCGCGACCAGGGCCGACGCGCAGTCGCTCGTGTCGGTCGCCCGCTCCGAGCTCCCCCGCCTCACCGAAGGGTGGCGCGCCATGCTCCTGGCGCATGAGCCCGACGAACGCGGGGACTGCCCCACCTGCTCGACCCGCTGGCACAAGTGCAAGGCCCCCTGTTCGGTATGGCAGGTGGCGCACGAGCATCTGGTCGCCGGTGGCCTCGCCCCGCAGCAGACCGCGGCCACCCAGGATCACCGGCGGGAGAACCGCCGCCGTCTCCCCGGGCAGACCCGCGGCGCGAGCCCCGCCGAAACCACCGGCAGGCACGCGCTGGTCAACCCCCGTCGTCCAGCCATCGGCGGCGTGCACGCTTGAGAAGCCGGCGAGTGAACGTCGTCGCACCGGGCGCCCCCTCGGCAGCGACGCCGGAACTCGCCTTTGCCGGGAGCGGTTCGCGCGTACCCCCGAACGTCACGAGCCGCTCTCGGTAAGCACTCCGGTCCCCACCGCGATTAATCGAAGATTCTCGGCAGAACACCTAGCGAAGGCAGTAATCGGTCGCTAGGTTGATGATCACAAACGCAGCGCGAGAGCTCCTCGGAGACAAGCTGCCATCCCCCGAACCCCGCGGGCCGGTGCCGTTGCACTCCCCTCCCCCGACCGGCACCGGTCCGCGGTCTCCACGTTTCTCTAGTTGACGCCCTTCACCCGCGTGACCAGCACCGCGGCGAGGACGGTGGACAGCGCCGAAGCCGCGAACAGGCTCGGATACCCGCCAAGGTAAGCGAGGATCGGCGCGGTCAGCATCGGCGCCACCACCTGCGGCAGCGAGTTCGCGATGTTGATGACTCCGAGATCCTTCGCCCGGTCCTGTGCGGTGGGCAGCACCTGCGTGAGCATCGCCAGCGCGACGGCCATGTAGGCGCCGAAACCGACACCCAGCAACGGTGACGCCGCGAGCGCGGTCGTCCAGTTCTGCCAGCCGGCCAGCAGCAGTGCGGCGACGGCCATCACCGCCGCGGCCCCGAGGACGTAAGGCTTACGCCGTCCGGACTTGTCGGAGAAGTGGCCGGCGACGAGCGCGCCGACGATGAGCGCGGCGCCGTAGAGCCCCATCATGATCAGCAACCCGGTGTCCGGATCCTCGTAGTGCACGGCGTCCTTGAGGAAGAACAGCAAGTACAGCGTTCCGAAGGCGTTGCCGAGGTTGATCATGAAGTGACAGCCCCACGCCCAGGCGAAGTCCGGATGCTCACGCGGGGAGATCCACAGGTTCGACCACACGTCGCGGGCCCGGACCGACGGCCGGTACTCGACCGGCAAGCGGGCGTCCGGCGTGCGCAGGATGAACGCCGCCGCACCCACCAGCACGATGACCGCGCAGACCGCGTAACCAAGGGGCAGTCCGGCGAGGTCGAGCATCACCACGACCACCACCGCGCCGAGTACGGTCCCGAGCATCTGGGCGATCCCGACCAGCCCGCCGACCTGCGCGCGCTGGGGCACGGGCACCCGGTCGGCGATCGCGGAGACCAGCATCGCGAGCATGCCGTTGAGCCCGGCCTGTACCAGGCACCAGCCGAGCACCATGACCGTGATGTTCGGCGCGAACGCCAGCACCAGCAGGCCTGCCGCGGCGACGACCGCGCCGGCCGCCGTCCACGGATGACGGCGTCCACGGGCGGAACAGGTCCGGTCCGAGAGCAGGCCGACGGCCGGGTTGGCGATCAACGCGACGACCGCGCCGATCCCGGTCACCAAGCTGAAAACCGCCTCTTTATTGGCCGCGTCCAGGATTTCGGCCTGCTTCGGCAGCAGTACTTGAATGGGCGCGTAGACGCCGAGCCACAGTGCGATGTTCGCGAAGAACAGCAGGCTCATCCAGCCCGCGCGCACCTTGGCGACCGGCTCGGCGAGTGCTTCGGGAAGCTGCCCGACCTCACTCATCGCGGATCAGTTTCCGGTACCAGCCGAAGGAATCCTTCGGTGTCCGCTTCTGCGTCTCGTAGTCGATGTGCACCAGGCCGAAGCGTGGCTGGTAGCCCTTCGACCATTCGAAGTTGTCCATCAAGGACCAGACGAAGTACCCGCGGACGTCGACACCGGCGTCCATCGCTTCGCGCACCGCGACGAGGTGGCTGTCGAGGAAGTCGACGCGCTCCTGGTCGTGGACATGCCCGTCTTCGGCGACGACGTCGTCGAAGCTGCAGCCGTTTTCGGTGATGTAGACGGGCGGAAGGTGCTCGCGGTAGTGATCATGGAAGCCGACGAGGAGATCACGCAGCCCGTGCGGGACGATCGGCGAATCGTTGGTGGTCATCGGATATCCCTCGATCGCGCGAAGCTCGAAGGGCAGCGGGTTACCCTCACCGGCCGCGGCGACGCCCTGCGGCTCGTAGTAGTTCACCCCATAGAAGTCGAGCGGCTGGGCGATGGTGGGCAGGTCGTCGGCGAATCCCGCCGGGAGATGATTGACTACTTGTTCGGGATAACGGCCCAACAGCACGGGATCGGCGTACGTCCGGTTGATGAGGGCGTCGATCCATTCGCCGGCGGCCTTGTCCTCCGGTGAATCGGAGGCAGGCCAGATCGGCGAATGATTGTTGGCGGTGCCGACACTGCGGGCGCCGTTCGCGCGGAGGGCCTGGACGGCGAGACCGTGGGCGAGATTCTGGTGGTGCGCGGTGGGAAGGGCGCCGAGCAGGAGCGTCTTGCCAGGGGCGTACTCGCCGATCGCGTACCCGAAGATCGACATGACCATGGGCTCGTTGAGCGGGATCCACATTTTCACCCGATCGGAGAACCGCTCGCCCATGATGGCGGCGTACTCGCCGAAGCGCTCCGCGGTATCACGGGAGAGCCAGCCGCCCTTGTCCTCGAGCGCCTGCGGGAGGTCCCAGTGGAAGAGCGTCCCGGCCGGGGCGATCCCGGCGGCGCAGACCTCGTCGATGAGCTTGTCGTAAAACGCGAGGCCTTCGGCGTTGGGTTTCCCGTCGCCGTCGGGCTGGATCCTTGGCCAGGCAAAGGACATCCGGTAGGCGCCGACGCCGAGTTCGGCCATCAACGCGATGTCGTCGGAGTAGCGGTGGAAGTGATCGGCGGCTACCTTGGCGTCCTCCGCCCGCGCGATCTTTCCCTCCGTTTCGGTGAATGTGTCCCAAATGGACTGTCCTCGGCCACCCTCACCGACCGCTCCCTCGATCTGGAAGGCAGAGGTCGATACACCCCAAAGGAATTCGGACGGGAATGTCGGATTCTCCACCGGCTACGCACCTTCCTCGGGAAAACACGGCCTCGGAAACCTGGCCGAACATGAAAAGTTCTCAGATACTATGCCTTCACTCGACCGGGGGGAACCCTGTCGGCACGATAAAGTCGCAGATCAGCGAAGGAGGAGCCCGAGTGTCCGACATCCAGGCCGCGAAACCGCAGACGGAGACGACTCCGCTCCGGCGGCAGCCCGTCCAGCAACGCAGCGCCAAGCGGGTGGAGCAGATGCTCGACGCCAGCGCGCAGCTGATCGACGAACTCGGTTACGACGCACTGACCACCACACTGATCGCGAAACGCGCCGGGGTGGCGGTCGGGTCGCTGTACCAGTTCTTCCCCGACAAGCGGGCCGTGGTGCAGGCGCTGACCCAGCGGAACCTCGAACGGTTCATCAGCTCGGTATCCCAGACCCTGAACGAGCTCGCGCCCGAGCACTGGTGGGACGTCGTGGACTCGATCCTCGACATTTACCTCGCCATGCACCGGGAGGTCCCCGGTTTCTCGAAGGTCCACTTCGGTGACGTCGTGGACCGGCAACTCCTCGACGAGACCCGCGACAACAACGCCGTCATCGTCGACGCGCTCACCGACATCCTTTCGGCGCGGATCTCGTCGCCGCTGGACGACATCCGGTTCGCGCTGACGATCGCGAACGAGACGGCCGACGCGTTGCTGAAGCTGGCTTTCCGGCGGGACCCGCGTGGGGACGAGCGGATCGTGGCGGAGGCGAAGTCCGTGGTGAAGGGGTACCTGGCGAGCAAGTTCGGCGAGGCCTGAGCTTTGGGGGCTTTTGGCTTCGGGGCGCGGGGGCTCGCGCACTCGCGGTTAAGTACATGAAGGCCCCCTTGCTTGCGCCTAGGTACAGGAAGGGGGCCTTCATGTACTCCGGGCCGCTTGCGGAGGGCGCTTCGGGGCGCTTCGCCCGCTCCGGTCCACTATGGACTCGCGTCCTCGCTGTCCGGGCCCGTCCATGGTGCGAAGGGCACTTTCGCAACGTGGCCCTTCGCAGCACCCCTTGCCCGGCCACGCCGCAGCACCGACGTCACCTGTCCTGAAGGCCACCTTTGAGACGCTCAACGTCCCAAACCCGGCACTGGCTCCAGCACATGCGAAGGCCGCCTTCAGGGCATTGATCGCCCCGAAGGCGGCTTCCCGTCACCGATGGATCCCCCTACTCCATTCGTGCCCACCGGCGACCGAACAGCACACCTCACCAGTCACACAGCCCCCACCAGCCACGCTTCGGCCCACTCTGACCTGGCCTTACCAAGTTATCCACATAAGTTGTCCACACCCACCCACAGTTGTGGACAACCTCGCCGCTCACCCCGCCGATACCCCGTTCCCGACACCCCCTCCCGATACGCTGGTGCAGGGCACGCCCCCCAGGGATTGGGTGGGGGGTGGGGTCGCGCGGGTCAGCCGAAGTTTTGGTGTTCGCCTCGGTAGGTGGGGACGGTCCGGTCGACGCGGTCGCCGATGACGACGTGGTAGTGCGTGAAGCGTTCGGCGAGTTCGCCGGCTTTCGCGTGGCGGAGCCAGACGCGGTCGCCGAGCCGCAGGTGACGGGCCGCGTCGCCGGAGACGGGGGTCTGCACTTCGCCGGCGCCTTCGAAGCCGAGTAGCGAAAGACCTTCGGGCAGGTAGGGCGTCGGGAGTCGGGAAGCCTCTGCGGGGCCCGAAGCGATGTAGCCGCCGGAGAAGAGCGTCGCGACCTTCGGCGCGGGGCGCCGGACGACGGGGAGCGCGAAAAACGCGGCCGGGCGGGGTGAGAAGTGTGCGTAGCCGTCGAAAAGGGTGGGGCCGATCAGGCCAGAGCCCGCGGCGATTTCGGTGACGGCCGCTTCGGCACCGGTCGATTCGACGCTGCCGCTGCCGCCGCCGTTGACGAATTCGAGGTCCGCCAGTTTCCGCACGGCCTTCACCGCGGAGGCGCGGCGCTTCGCGATTTCCACAATGGACTTCCGCTGCATCCAGCCGACGACGGCGTTCTTGACGCCACCACCCGCGGCGTCGCCGAGCCCGGCGACCTGGCCTTCGTACGCCATCATCCCGACAAGCCGGAAACCCTTGCGGGACAAGATGGTTCGCGCCAGATCGGTGGCCTGCCGGGGACTGAACACCGGCGAGCGCCGGGTGCCGATGTGGATACCGGGCAGCGGCCGCCACGAAGCGTCGAGTTCGAGGCAGACGCGGATCTCGGGATGGTCCTTGCCGAGCGCGGCGTCGACCAGATCGAGGTGTTCCGGCGAATCGACCATGATCGAAATCGCCGCTCGCGCCCGGTCGTTCGCCGCCAGCCTCCGCAACGCGCCATGGTCGGCGGTCGGATAGGCGACAACGATGTCCTCGGTCGTCCCCTGCTCGGCGTGCCAAACGGCTTCGGCGAGCGAGTAGCACATAAGACCTTCGAAGCCGGGCCGCGCCAGCACCCGCTCCAGCAGGTACCGGCAGCGAACGGACTTGCTGACCACGCGGATCGGCTTACCGGCGGCCCGCCGCAGCAGGTCGGCGCCGTTCGCGTCGAACGCATCCAAGTCGACAACCGCGAACGGAGGATCCAGGTCCTTCGTCGCCAAGTCGTACACCGTCGCACTGGTCACCCGAACTAAGGTACGACAGAAGGGCTTGAAACGCGAATACTATTCACTTACTGTTTCGGCACTCGAACATCTCAAGGGCAGCAGTCCTACGGAAACGGTGGCTCATGACACGGTGGAGCAACTGGGCAGGCACCGCGACGGCGTCGCCGCTTCGCGTACATCGGCCGCGTGACACGGCCGGGATCGCCGAGGCGATCGGCCGGTCCGCCGCGGAAGGTCGCCGCCTGCGCCCCTGGGGCAGCGGCCACTCGTTCACGGCCATCGCCGCCGCCGACTCCGACGCCATGGATTTGACCGGCTGGACCGGCATCGCGACGGCCGACGTCGCGAAGGGCCTGGTCACGGTCCGAGCGGGCACCACGCTCAAGCAGCTCAACGCCGAACTCGACGCGCTCGGGCTGGCGATGACCAACCTCGGCGACATCGACGCACAGACCGTCGCGGGCGCGATCTCCACCGGTACCCACGGCACCGGCGCCCGGCTCGGCGGCATCGCCACCCAGATCACCGCACTCGAACTCGTCCTCGCCGACGGCACCGTGGTCACCTGTTCGGCGGGCGAGCGCCCCGACTTGTTCGCCGCCGCGAGGGTCGGCCTCGGCGCGCTCGGCGTCATCAGCACGGTCACTCTCCAGTGTGAGCCGTCGTTCCTGCTCTCCGCGCAGGAGCGGCCGGAACCACTCGAACAGGTTCTCGAAGGTTTCGACCAGTTCGCCGACGAAAACGACCACTTTGAGTTCTACTGGTTCCCCTACGGCAAGAACGCGCTGGTCAAACGCAACAACCGGCTCCCGGCGGGCAGCGAACACAAACCGCTGAGCAGGGTAAAGGAATTCGTCGACTACGAGATCACCGAGAACGTCGCGTTCGGCGGCCTCTGCCGTCTCGGCCGCGCGGTACCGAAACTCGTACAGCCGCTCGGCAAGTTCGCCTCGAACATCCTCTCCGCCCGCGAGTACAGCGATACGTCACATCGCGTCTTCGTGACCCATCGCGGCGTGCGGTTCGTCGAGTCGGAATTCGCGATCCCCCGCGAATCGCTGCTCGACGTCTTCGCCGAACTCCGCACGCTGGTGCCGAAGCTGGAGAACCCGGTCGCGTTCCCGGTGGAGGTGCGGGTCGCCGCCGCGGATGACATCTGGCTCTCGACCGCGAACGGCCGCGACTCCGCCTACATCGCGATCCACCAGTTCCTCGGCATGCCGTACCGCGAGTACTTCGCCGGATTCGCGGCCATCGTCGGCGAGGTCGGCGGCCGCCCGCACTGGGGCAAGATGCACGACCTCGACGCCGCGACCCTCCGCTCGCGTTACCCGCGGTTCGACGACTTCCAGCGGGTGCGCAAAGAGGTGGACCCGGCCGGGATCTTCGCGAACACCTACCTCGACCGGGTCCTCGGCACGATTTAGGCCGAGTCGAACAGCGCGCTGACCGACTCACCGTTGTGGATCCGCCGCATTGCTTCCGCCAGCGCGGGCGCGATCGAAAGGACCCGCAGCTTCGGGCTCTGCTCCTCGGGTGGAATCGGCACGGTGTTCGTGCAGACGACCTCCAGCACATCCGGCTGGCTGCCGATCCGTTCGAGCGCGCCGCTGGAGAACAGGCCGTGGGTACAGGCGACCCGGATCGAGCGCGGCTTCAGTTCCCGCAGCTTGTCGAGCAGTTCGAGCACCGTGCTGCCCTTGGCGATCTCGTCGTCGAGGACGATCACGTCGCGGCCGGTGATCTCGCCGATCACCGAGCTGATCTCGACCCTGTCGTCGGCGAAGCGCTGCTTCGCGCCGGCGGCGACCTGAACTCCGAGCAGCCGGGCGAAATGCGCTGCCTCCTTGGCGTTGCCGAGATCCGGCGAGACCACGGTCGTCGAGGAGAGATCGTACTGGCGGAAATGCTTGGCGAGCTCCCGCAACGCGTGCAGGTGGTCGACCGGAACGCTGAAGAAGCCGTGCACCTGCGGCGAATGCAGGGTCATCGCGAGGACGCGGTTGGCGCCGGCGGTCACCATCAGGTCGGCGACGAGACGGCCGCCGATCGAAATCCGCGGTGCGTCCTTTTTGTCCGAACGGGCGTACGAATAATGCGGCATGACGACGGTGATCCGCTTCGCCGACGCGCCACGGGCGGCGTCCAGCATCAGCAGTAGTTCGACGAGGTGTTCCTGCACCGGCCGCACCAGCGGCTGGATCAGGAAGACGTCGCGCTCGCGGCAGTTCGCCCCGAGCTGGACCTCCAGGCAGTCGTTGGCGAACCGCTGCACCCGCACGGGATGCAGCGGGACGCCCAGATGAGCACAGATCTCTTCGGCGAGCGCGGGATGTGCGCTACCGCTGAAAACCGCGATGTCCTCGCGCAAGGACCTACTCCGTTCAGTTAAAGACGGATTACGTCCACACACTAGTCGAGGTACTTTTTCCCGCCGAGGCTTCGTCCGGCAGAGATCGGCGCGGCGGTTTTCACAGCGCGGAAACAGCCTGAGAGATAGCAGTATCACCCGAGATCGTGGTGAGGATACGTCCCGCCGTCGACGGATGGTCGAGCAGCGCGACAAGGATCGCGGCGACGTCCTGCCGGGGAATGGGGCCACGCTCGGTGGATTCGGCGATCAGGATCTTGCCGGTGCCTTCGTCGTTGGTGAGCTGCCCGGGTCGCAGGATCGTCCAATCGAGATCCCGGGCACGCAGATCGTCCTCGGCCGCTTTCTTGGCTTTGAGGTACATCCGGAAATCGTCCGGTACGTCCGCGGTCTCCCAGATGTCGGCGTTGATGGAGCCGACCTGGATGTGCCGCCGCACGCCCGCCTGTTCGGAGGCCGCCGCGAACAGCGCGGCGGCCGCTCTGTCCACAGTGTCCTTGCGGTCGGTCCCGCTGCCAGGGCCGGCGCCTGCCGCGAAGATGGCGGCGTCGGCGCCTTCGAGCACCTTCGCCACGGCGTCCACATCGGACTTTTCGAGGTCGAGGACGACGGCTTCCGCACCGATCGCTTCGAGGTCGGCGACGTGATCGGGATTGCGTACGATCCCCACCGCCTGATCACCGCGCCCGGTGAGGAGTTTCTCCAGCTTCAGCGCGATCTGTCCGTGTCCACCGGCAATGACTACTCGCATGGACCTAGGACACCACAGCGGAGCGAAGCTTCTCCGTTGAGGGTCTACTCGACTTCGGCAGGGGCCTCGGTGGCGCGCAGCAGCTGGTCGTAGACGATCTCGTTGACCAGGCGCGAAACCGGGTCCTCGTCCAGGATCATGCGCTCGTTGTGACCCTCGAGGTCGAGGTCGGTCACCGCGTTGGGGTCGGCGCTGACGATGCCGAGCCCGTAGGCGCGGGCACGCGGCAGGCAGTTGCCGACGTAGTCCTCCGTCAGTACGGCTGGCGATGGGAGCACCATCGCGGCCTCGCCGTAACGTGCGAACGGGACCGCGGAGGCCATCGCGGTGCGCCAGTGCCGGGCGACCGCGAGGACACCGATGATCTCGGTGGCCGGCGCGGGTGCGGTCGCGGCCAGCTCTGGCCATGTCCAGGTGTCGACGGTGGCGCGATCGACGACGGGACCCATGCCCATCGCGATGCGCTCCGCGTGCACGTCGGTACGGAGCCGGGCGACCACGCAGATCTTGCGGCCGAGCACGGTGGTCTCCGGCAACACGATGCCGTTCCAGCCGAGCAGGACCGCGGCCTTGCGTGAAAGCTCTTCGACGCTCGCGGGCAGTTCGATCGGCGGCACCACCCGGCTCGGCAGTGACCGGCTGCGCTTCGCGCCACCGGCGACCGTCGAGCTCTCCATGTTCGGCGTAGCCGCCACGTTCCGCCTCCTTCGAACCTGGTTTCCCTAAGGCCCTGTTTGCGATGACTCCGTATACCCCGTGCCACCTCGGTGGAAGCGGCACATGAACTGTCTAACAGGGCAGGGAGGCGGCGGCGCCGGACAACGGGAGTGGCTGCGATCGGCGGCGCCTTGTCATCGGTGACCGGTCGGTAGGCGGTCGTCGGACTTCAGTCCGACCGTGCCGCCAACCGAGTGAGAGCGAGGTAAGTGGTGTTACCCGGCGTCTCCGAACGGTCACGGGTATGGACCGGCCGCCACCGAACACGGCGATGGCAACGGAAGTAAGCCCTTACTCCATTCAGCCCAGTGAATACCCATTCCACTGTGGACTTTCCATGGCCTCTCGGAGCGGGCTTTCGCAGGTCAAGGTCATCCGACCGTCGCGTTCCGGAGAAGATCTTCGACGCCCGGCGTCCGCCACTCGTCCATCACGACGATCTGCCTCTCCGCAAGGAACCAGATCCGCTGGGTCACCTGCGCGTCGCCGTCGCCACCGCTCTGTCCACGAGGAACACACTGGATCGTCCACTCCTCATAGGTCGCCATCGCGGTGCCGATCGGTGCGGTGGCGGAAACCTTCCGCTCGGCGTCACCCTCCTGGCGGAGGTCTTTACGACCGGCGGCGTTGCAGGCGCGGCCTCCCGCGCTACGGCGATAGAAGCCACCCGGCCGGTACGGCGGCTGTTCGGCCGACTGCTCGGTGTTGTCCGTGAGGAGGAAGTACTTGCAGTTGAAGTACTTCTTCGGGTCCGGGCAGCTCGAATCGACGATCACCTTCTCCAGCCCCTGCGAAACCGCCGTCCAGCCCGGCGGCAGGTGCAGGGTCAGCGCACCGGCCGAGACGTCGGTGTAGCCCTGAGGCGGCGGAGCGGTGGACGCCGAGCCCTTGACGGTCTTGCCGCCGGTCAGGCCCGCGACGAGTTCGGGTTTGAGCAGCTCGGACATCTTGTCGTACGGGAGTTTCATCGTCTGGACGCCGCAGGCGGTCTCGAAACCGAGGCGGTTGAAGTTGATCGTGAGCTCGACTTCGGCGGGGGTGAAGCTGGGGAACACCTTGAGTTCGCCGGGCCCGGCGAGGTCGGCGGGTTTGATCGGGATCCAGGTGGTGAGCCCGCAGCCCTGGTTGTGGTCGGGCCAGAGGAGATCGCTGAGCTTCGCCATCCCCTCGTCCGTGAATGTCCCGGGGCGGAAAAGGTCCGCGGGTGCGACCGGATTGCCGCTGGTGAGGTCGATCAGCACGACGGAACGACCCATGTTCCAAGTCGAATGTGGAGCGTTGTCGAGGCCGTGTTCGTAGCGGACCGAGAGGTAGCGCTCGTTCTGCATCCGGACGTCGACCTGGGTGTTGAGCACGTACGGGCCGCGTTCCGGCTCCAGTTTGGCGGCACCGGGTCCGGTCTCCCGGTTCCACGCGTCGATCGGCGCGGTCAAGGCGTCGTTGACCCGTTTCGACCAGGCCGCGTCGGGGCCGCCGGTCACCTCCGGGTACTGCCCGCGGAACTGGAGGGTCGTGCCGGGCACCGTCCCGGCCCTGGTTTTCATGGCGACCTTGAGCGCGACGGCCTGCTGTGTCGTCGGCGGTGGCTGAGGCGGGGTGCTCGGTTCGGAAAAAATCACGACGGAACCGACCACTGCGGCCGTCGCCGCGACGACACCGATGGCGATCTTCAGTCCGGCCGCGATGCCGCCGGTCGACGCGGCCACCGCACCCGTACCGGCGGCGGCGACCCCGGGCGCGGCGGCGGTCCCGGCGCCGAGCAGGGCCAACGGCGTCATCGCGGCGAGCAGGCCGGTCGCCTTCGCGAGCCGTGACCAGCCTTTGCGCTCCCAATCGTCGCCGTAGCCCGCGCGGGCGACGCGTTCCAGTTCGCCGACGAAGGTGAGTGCGTCGGCAGGCCGTTTCGAAGGGTCCTTCGCCATCCCCAGCGCGACGATCTCGTGCAGTGGCTCGGGTGCTTCGCCGAACGGGATGGGCGCGTGTTCGTGCAGCGTGCGGAGTACTTCGGTGTCGTCGGACTGATAAGGCCGGTGCCCGGCGACGCACTGGAAGAACACGCAGGTCGCGGCGTAGACGTCGGTGGCGGGGGTGGCCTGGCCGCCTGCCCACTGTTCGGGTGCCATGTACGCCGGGGTGCCGACGCTCGGGCCCCGTTCACCGGCAAGGACGGCCGTGCCGAAGTCGACCAGTTTGCTCTCGCCGGTGTCGGCGACCAGGACGTTGGCCGGTTTGTAATCCCGATGGACGACGTGGGCGGCGTGTGCCGCGGCCAGCCCGAGCAGCGAACCCTTCAGCACGGTGAGGGCGGCTTCGGGTTCGAGGGCGCCTTCCGCCTGTAGCACCGAGCGCAGCGAGACGCCGTTGATCGCCTCCATCACGATCGCGGCGCCCTGCGGTGTCTCGAAGAACTCGTACAGCCGGACGACGTGCGGGCTCGAAACCCGGTGCAGTGCCAGCGCCTCCTGCCGGAACGCGCTCAGATACGCCGGATCCGCGGCGAAGCGGGAGAAGAGGTACTTGATCGCGACGACGTGGCCGGTGCTGCCCTGGCGTGCCAGTACCACCCGGCCGAAGGTGCCCGTCCCCAGCTGTTCCAGTTCGGTGAAGCCGGGCAATCTCCACTCGTCGTTCAGTGCCACCGTGCCTCTTCCAGGATCTTGTCGAGTCCTGGAGTGTTCCATTCGTCGACGATCACGAGCTGCGTCTTCGGCAGGAACCACACCCGTTGGGTGACCGTCCCGCCGCCGGAACACGTCAGCCGCCATTCCTCGTACGCGGCCTTCTTCGTTCCGATGGGCCGAAGCTCCTTCATCTGCAAGACGGGTGAACCCTGCGTTTCGTTAGCTGCTCCGATCGAATGACACGCACGCGGACCTGTCGACCGGTTGTAAGGCTTGCCCGGTTCATACGCCGGAGTGGCCGGATCCACCCGCGAGTTGTCACTGAAGACGACACTCGCGCACTGGGCCGGCTGCGCCCCGCCGCCCGCGCACTGATCCGCCGTCACCAGGTAGCGCTCGGCGAACGCGCTGGTCAGCAGCGACCATTTCTCCGGCGTGGTGATGGTGAAGGCGCCGACGTCGTCCTCTTTGGTCCGTTGTCCCTGCGTGCCGCCGGACGAGAGGCCGAGCAGTTTGGTGACCGCGGGACTCATCAAGCCGGAAAGCCGGTCGTACGCGACGGTGACCTCCGTCGGATCGCAGACGCGCGGGTAACCGAGGGCGGAACCGTAGACGAAGAACCGCATCCCGTTCGCGGTGGGCGCCGCCTGCACGATGGAGTCGTAGTCGAAGGTGTAGCGCTCCGACATCGAGGTCGCCGGGAGGTGCTCGACGTCGTTCCGCGCGCCGGCGAGGCAGTCACCCGGTCTGGCCGCTTCGAGGATCCGGTCTTCCACCATCCGCATCCGCGAGGCGGTGCCGTCGACGTTGTCGAACAGGTGCGCGGTGGAGACCTGCTCGCCGGTCGTCAGGTCGATGACGATCGGGCGGATGCTGAAGCCGCCGTGGTTGCCGAACTGCACGGAGTCGATCGAGCGTTTGTAGACGACCGACACGAGCTTGTCGTCCTTGCGGAGGACCTCGGCCTCGGTCTTCATATGCGGGACGTCGCCGTCGGGTTCCTTCTGCGGCTGGTAGCTGTCCGGCCAGAAGTTCTCGAGCCAGGCGTCGATGGGTGCCATCAGCGCCTTGTTGGCCCGCTCCTCGGCGGCCTTGTCCTTCAGCCCGCTGATCCGGACGTACTTGCCGTTGTAGTCGTAGCCGTTGAGTTTCTCGTCGCGCGTGAGGAGGTCGACCTGCATCGCGGCGAGTGTCGTCGTCTGCGGGGGTGCTTCGTCGTCGCTATTGGCGTTGACCACCACAACCGTGCCGACGGCGGCCGCGGTGACGGCGGCGATCGCGGCGGTCACCTTGAGACCCAGCGCGATCCCGCCGCCGGTGGTGGCCGCGACACCACCCGCCGCGCCGCCCGCGATGACCGGCGCCGCGGCCGTTCCCGCGCCGAGCAGGGCCAGCGGCGACAGCGCGACCAGGACGCCGGCGCCCTTGGCGAGCCAATGCCAGCCGTTGCGCTCCCAGTCGTCGCCGTACGCCTTCCGCGCGGACGACTCCAGTTCGGCGACGAACTCGGCGGCGCCCGACGGACGCTGCTGGACGTCCTTCGCCATACCGCGTGCGATCAGGGCGCGGACCGGTTCGGGGACCTCGCCGAACGGGATCGGCGCGTATTCGTGCAGTGTGCGGAGCACTTCGGTCTGCTCGGCCTCGTACGGCCGGTGCCCGGCGACGCACTGGAAGAACACGCAGGTCGCGGCGTAGACGTCGGTGGCGGGCGTGGCGACCCCGCCTGCCCACTGCTCGGGCGCCATGTAGGCGGGGGTGCCCGCGGCGACGCCGGTCTGCCCGGAGAGCACGGCGATGCCGAAGTCGACGAGCTTGCTCTGCCCCTCACGGGTGACCAGGACGTTGGCGGGTTTGTAGTCGCGGTGGACGGTACCCGCGGCGTGCGCGCCGGCGAGTCCGAGCAGTGACCCCTTGAGGATGGCCAGCGCGGCTTCGGGTTCGAGCTTGTCCTGGCGGCCGAGGATCTCTTTCAGGGAGATCCCGTGAATTGCTTCCATGATGATGGCGGCACCTTGTGGGGTCTCCACGAATTGGTGCAGGCGGGCGATATGCGGCCCCGAAACGCGGCTCAGTACCTGTGCCTCATGGCGGAATTCGGCCAGCCGCCGCGGGTCGGCCGCGAACCGCGCGTACAGGTATTTGATGGCCACGACCTGGGCGGATTCGTCGTGCCGCGCCAGTACGACGCGGCCGAAACCGCCCTCGCCCAGCGCCCCCAGTTCGGTGAAACCCGGCAAGGCCCAGTCGTCCACAGATTCCTCCGCGATTCCCGATCGTGTGTGCTTGGAGGTGAGCTGCGCCGCAGCGGTTCCCCACCTTCCGGGTTTAGGGTTACTCGTCGGTCACATAGTCCGTTGCGATGGAGGAACGATGCGTTCGCCGAAGGATTTCTTCGCCCCGCTCGCGGTGGGGGCGCCGGAACCGCTCCGCCAGATCCCCGTGCCTCCTTCGCGGATGATCCACTTCTTCGACCCCGGTAACGAGAAGATGGCGGCCAAGGTCCCGGATCTTGCCAAGAAGGTCGACGTCCTGCTCGGGAACCTCGAGGACGCGGTGCGCGCCGACCGCAAGGAGGCCGCGCGGAACGGGCTCGTCGCCATCGCCAAGGCGAACGACTTCGGCCGGACGCAGCTGTGGACGCGCGTCAACAGCCTCGACTCGCCGTGGGTGCTCGACGACCTGATCACGCTGGTCACCGAGATCGGCGACAAACTCGACGTGATCATGGTGCCGAAGGTCGAAGGCGCACAGGACATCCACTACGTCGACAGGCTGCTCGCGCAGCTCGAAGCGCGGGCGGGGCTGACGAAACCGCTGATGGTGCACGCGATCCTCGAGACCGCCAGCGGCGTCGCGAACGTCGAAGAAATCGCCGGGGCCAGCCCCCGGATGCAGGGCATCTCACTCGGCCCGGCCGACCTGGCCGCGAGCCGCCGGATGAAAACCACCCGGGTGGGTGGCGGGCACCCCGGCTACCTCGTGCGCACGGACCCTGCCGGGGACGACCTGAACGAGGGACGCACGACGTATCAGCAGGACCTTTGGCATTACACCGTCGCGCGGATGGTCGACGCCTGCGCGGCCAACGGGATTCTGCCGTTCTACGGACCCTTCGGCGACATCCGCGACGTCGTGGCCTGCGAAGACCAGTTCCGCAACGCGTTCCTGCTCGGCTGTGTGGGCGCCTGGAGCCTGCATCCCGTGCAGATCGACATCGCCAAGAAGGTGTTCTCGCCTTCTCCCGAGGACGTGGCGTGGGCGCGGCGCGTGATCGCCGCGATGGGTGACGGCACCGGCGCCGTGATGATCGACGGGAAGATGCAGGACGACGCCTCGGTGAAGCAGTGCCGGGTGGTCGCCGAACTCGCCGACGCCCTGGCCGCCGACGACCCCGAACTCGCCGCCGCCTATGACGCGGCCGTCAAGGAGGCTTCCGAATGAATCCCCGACGTTCCGTCCTGTACATGCCGGGCGCCAACGAAAGAGCACTCGAAAAGGCCAAGACGCTCGACGCGGACAGCCTGATCCTCGACCTCGAAGACGCCGTCGCGCCCGACGCGAAGGAAGCCGCTCGTGAGCGGGTTTGCGCTGCCGCGTCGTCGAAGGAGTACGGCAAGCGCGAAGTGACCATCCGCGTCAACGGCCTCGACACCGAATGGCACGACGCCGACCTCCGCGCCGCCGCGCAAGCCGGTCCCGCCGCGATCGTGGTGCCGAAGGTGAACTCGGCCGCCGAGGTGCACAACATCGAGCGTGCGCTGGAACTCGGTGGCGCACCCGACCACACGAAGATCTGGGCGATGGTCGAAACCCCGGTCGCGATGCTGCACGCCGAGGAGATCGCGGCGGCGTCCGAACGGCTGACCGTGCTGGTGATGGGCACGAACGACCTGGCGAAGGAACTGCACGCCGAGTTCGTCCCCGGCCGCGCGCCGCTGCTCGGCGGGCTCTCGCTGGCGCTGCTGGCCGCGCGGGCGACCGGCAAGGCGATCCTCGACGGCGTCTACAACGACGTGAAGGACCTCGAAGGCTTCGAGGCGGAATGCCTGCAGGGACGCCAGCTCGGCTTCGACGGCAAAACGCTGATCCACCCTTCGCAACTGGAGCCGTGCAACCGGATCTTCGCGCCGTCCCCGGAGGAGATCGAGCGGTCGCGGAAGATCATCGCGGCATTCGAAGAGGCGAAGGCTGCCGGGCAGGGCGTCGTGACCGTGGACGGGCGGATGATCGAGAACCTGCACGTGGACAACGCGCGACGGATACTGGCGCTGTCGGAGGCGATCGGGGGCTAGCCGGGACGGGCGGCCAACAGACGTCTCGCGGACAGATACCGCCAGAAACCGAAACTCAGCTCGGCGATCACCTTTCCTGGCGACGGTGACGTACTCGCGGCACAAGGACGTGGGAAGATCGTCGTCGCTCGGAAGACCCAGTGTGGCTTCCCGGCCGCGACTGCGTGACCCAATGCCCGGCCTTAGGCGTTGCGCAGGACCACTTCCAGGTGGGAGAGGTCATGATGGAAGGCGGCGGATACCGCTGTGTTCCATTCGTACAACCGTATGGCCGGCTCTCGGTCCTGGTTCGCCGCCTGCAAGTAGACCACGAACCTCGGCCTCGGCAGCCAGGTCTCGATCCAATCCCCTGCGCGAGCGCTGGTCACTCTGATAGCTCCTCTGCTAAAATGGCCGACGAATAGCCCCGGATGGTCCCTGACCTGTCGGTCATGTCACCGGGGCTTTGATCTTTCTGTTGCCGGTCGGCAAAGTAACGCCCTTCGCGGAGCGCAATCAGATGTCGAATCGCGCGATGGAGTGACTTGCACGAACCGGTGAATCGGCAACTTTCCCGGACGATTGCCTAAGCTGTGCGCATGACCCGACAGCAGCTGACGTCTATCGAGATCGAGGGGTTCACCTCGATCCGTTCGGCGCGCGTCGAACTGGGTGCGATGAACGTGCTCATCGGCGCGAACGGCGCGGGCAAGAGCAACTTCGTCCAGGCCTTCGAGCTTTTGGGCAGGATCAGCGAAGACCTGCTGAACCTGTTCGTGGGACGTAACGGCGGCGCGTCGGCGCTGATCAACGACGCCGCGGACACCCTGCGGATCAGCCTCAAACTGGAGTCGCCGCCCAACAGCTACCAGGCTCTTCTGGCGGCGGCACCCGGCGAAGAACTGATCTTCGACGAAGAGGTCATCTCGTACCACGGCCCCGGCCACGGACAGCCCTGGACGAGATCGATCGGACGCGGACATCGGGAAAGCCGTCTCAACGACGTCGTCGAAGAGCGCGGGAGCAACTCGGTGGCTTCGCACATCACCGAGCTGCTTCAAGGCTGCCGGGTCTATCACTTTCACGACACGAGTGTCGATGCTCCGGTGAAGCGGCTGGCTCCGACCGCGGACAACCTGGCCCTGCGCGCGGACGCGGGCAACATCGCCGCGGTGCTGCTGCGGCTCCGTGACAGCGAAGACCGGGCGGACAAGGTCGCGTATCGCCGGATCGTCGGCGCGATCCGCCTCGTCGCGCCGTTCTTCCGCGACTTCGTCCTCCAGCCGGACAGCACCGACCGCATTTTGCTTCGCTGGCAGCAGCAGAATTCCGAAACCGTCTTCTCGGCGAATCAGATGTCCGACGGGACCCTGCGTTTCGTCTGCCTGGTCACGTTGTTGCTCCAGCCGGAACTTCCCGCGCTCGTCGTGCTCGACGAACCGGAACTCGGTCTGCACCCGTTCGCCATCGTCCAGCTCGCGGATATGCTTCGGGTGGCTTCCACGCGCAGTCAGGTCTTGATCGCGACCCAGTCGGTGACCTTGATGAACCAGTTCTCCGCGGATGATCTGATCATCGTCGAGCAGCGAAACGGTGACTCTGTCTTCACCCGGCCCAACAAGGTCGCGCTGGAAACCTGGCTCGACGAGTACTCACTCGGCGAACTCTGGGAAAAAAACATCATCGGCGGTCAGCCGGGATCGTTGGGCAGCGTTCTCGATGCCTGAGCTGAAGCGTCTACACCTGTTGGTGGAAGGCCAGACCGAGGCGACCGTCGTCCGTGACCTGCTCTCCGGACACCTTCAGCGTCAGGGCTGGTTCGTCACCTACTCGACGGTCCGCACTCAAACGGCGGCGGTGACCCACCGCGGCGGTGTCACCTCCTGGCCGAAACTGCATCGAGAGATCAAGGAACTGCTCGCCAGTCCACGTCTCACCGTGCTGACGACCTTGTTCGACTACTACGGCTTCCCGCCGGACGCGCCGGGAATGGCAACCCGGCCGACGGGTATCGCCACCGGCAAAGTCGAGCACGTCGAGGAGGCGCTGCGAGTGGCCGTTGGCGATCACCGTTTCGTACCGCATCTCGTGCAACACGAGCTGGAATCCTGGGTCTTCGCCGCTGGTGATCAGCTCGCGTATCTTCGTGACGACCCGGAACTGGCCGAGCGGATCAAGCAGGACTGCGCTGAAGCCGGTGGCCCGGAATTGGTCAACGACGACCCGAGGAACGCGCCCTCGAAGCGCCTCGCCAGGTACTGCCCCGGCTACGTGAAGACGCTTGAAGGGCCGCTAGCGATCGCCGAGCTGGGTATCGAAGGCCTGCAGGCCACATGCCCGCACTTCGCCGCCTGGCTGTCGCGATTAGTCCTCTAGTTGCGGTGGTTGCGTGTGCATCTATCGCAACCAGAGGACTAATCGCATCAGGGCCAGGGGCGTGGAGTGGGGCGAAGGGTTTCGTAGGCGGCAGCGGCGCGAAGGACGTCGAGGTCTGCGAAGCGGCGGCCGCTGATCTGAAGGCCGATGGGCTGGTCGTCGCTCGTGTGGCCGCAGTTGATCGAGACCGCGGGCTGGCCGGACATGTTGTACGGCACGGTGAACGCGATGTGCTCGAACGGACGGCGTGGGTCGTTGGTCGGTGAGGGCCAGGCCGCGGGCGGGGCCGAGACCGGGCAGGTCGGCGACAGGACGACGTCGAAGCGTTCGGTCTCGCGTAGGGCCGCGACGGCGATGGCGTCGATCTGCGCGAAGCCGCGATAGGCATCGACACCGCTGACGTCGGCGCCGCCGGCGGCCCAGTCGGCGATGTACGGCAGGACCTTCGCGCGGCGTTCTTCGGGCAGCGCCGACATGTCCGACCAGGCTCGGACGCGCCAGAAGGTGTCGAGGCCGTCGAGCATTTCGCGGCGCAGG
This sequence comes from Amycolatopsis sp. NPDC051071, assembly GCF_040682875.1. NCBI lineage: Bacteria > Bacillati > Actinomycetota > Actinomycetes > Pseudonocardiales > Pseudonocardiaceae > Amycolatopsis > Amycolatopsis sp. NPDC051071. The sequence goes on from NZ_JBFBBY010000001.1 coordinate 126,978, forward strand.
AAGGGCGAAACTCGCTCCACCACCGCACCTGCGGCTTCGAAGGCCCGTGCGGCCTCGGTGACCGCCGCGAGGATTTCCGGCGACACCGGTAGCCCGACGCCCGGATCCAAATGCAGCCCGACCCGCAGCCCCTTGACGTCGGCGGATAACGAAGTCCAGTCGAGCGAGGCGGGCGGCAGCGAAAGGTGGTCACGACTGTCCACACCGGACAGAACGCTCATCAGGAGTGCGGTGTCGGCGACGGTCCGTGTCATCGGCCCGGCGACGCGGCCGAGGAACGGCGGATCCACCGGCACCCGGCCGAAACTCGGTTTAAGCCCGACCAAACCACACCAGCCGGCGGGCAGCCGGATCGAGCCGCCGATGTCGGTGCCGACGTGCAGCGGGCCGTAACCGGCGGTGGCCGCCGCACCGGCACCGGCGCTGGAACCGCCGGGCGTGCGCGCGGTATCCCACGGATTCCGCGCCGCGGTGTGGAAACTCGACAGCCCGGACGTCAGCATCCCGTAGTCCGGCATGGTCGTCTTACCCAGCAGGACACCGCCGGACTCGCGCACGCGTGCGCCCGCCGGGGCGTCTTCGGGCGCGGGTGCCAGTGCGGTCGCCGCCGTGCCGAGCGGGACCGGGGTGCCGCGGGTCGCGATGTTCTCCTTGAGGGTCAAGGGAACGCCGTCGATCGGGCCGAGCGGTTCCCCCGCGTGCCAGCGGCTCTCGGATGCCTTCGCGTCTTCACGCGCGCCACTCGGGTCGTACGCGTACAGCGCGTGCAGTTCGGGTTCGCGCGCCTCGATGCGGGCGAGAACCGCTTCGGTGACTTCGACCGGCGACAACGTTTTCGCGCGGTACTGGGCGACCAGTTCAACGGCGGTCAGTTCAGGCAACTCCGGCACAGCGAGGCTCCTTAGTGGTTGGTTTCGCAAGGCCTTCCGAAACCGACCACTTAGGTCGCGGGCGGTTCGAAGCGGCCGTCTACCGCGGTCCAGCCGCCGTCCACCGCCATCACGGAGCCCGTCACGAACGACGACGCGTCCGACGCCAGGTAGACGACGGCGCCGGCGAGTTCGTCCGGACGCGCCCAGCGGCCGAGCGCGCCCTTGGTCGCGTAGGCGTCGTACCAGCCGGGATTCGCTTTGATCTGCGCGGTGAGCGGGGTCTCGACGACGCCGGGTGCGATCGCGTTGACCCGTACCCCGGCCGGGCCGAACTCCGCGGCGGCCGTGCGGAACAACTGCACCAGACCGGCTTTCGTCGCCGCGTACGGGCCCTGACCGGGCTCGACGGTGGTGCCGCGGATCGACGAGAACCCGATGATGCTGCCCCGGCCGCGCTCGACCATCCCGGCGCCGAACGCGCGGACGACCTCGAACGTCGCACCGAGGTTCAGCGCGATCACCCGGTCGAATTCCTCGCGCGAGTACTCCAGCAGCCGTTTGCGCACGTTGGTCGCGGCGGTCAGCACGACGACGTCGATCTCGCCGAGTTCCGCAGCGGCCCTGGCCGCGGCGCCGTCTTCCAGCAGGTCGATCTCGTACGTCTCCCCCGCGCCGGTTTCCTTGGCTGCGACGACATCGCGGTCCGCGACGATCACCTCGGCGCCGTGCGCGGCCAGGGCCCGCGCGGCTTCGCGGCCGATGCCACTGCCGCCGCCGAGTACGACGGCCCGCCGTCCGTCGAGCCGGAACAGGTTCTCGTAACTCAAGGTCGCAGCACCGCCATTCTCGTCACGGTCAGTTCTTCGACCGCGAACCGCGGCCCTTCCCGCCCGATCCCGGAGTCCTTCACACCGCCGTACGGCATGGTGTCGGATCGGAAACCAGGCACCTCGTTGACCACGACGCCACCGACCTCCAGCTCGTCGAGCGCGCGGAACGCGGTTTTCAAGGAAGTACTGAACACGGAAGCGTGCAAGCCGTAGCGAGACGCGTTGACCGCGTCGAACGCTTCGTCCACTCCTGCCACAGTCCGGACGCAGACGACCGGGCCGAAGATCTCCTCGTCCCAGCATTCGAGGCCGTCGGGCACGCCGAGCAGCACCGCCGGACGCAGCACTGTGCCGTCCACCCCGCCCCCGATCACCCGCGCACCGGCCGAAGTCGCTTTGTCGACCCACTCCTGAACGCGTCGTGTGGACGCCGCGTCGATCAGCGCCGAGACCCGAGTCTTCTCGTCACGCGGATCCCCGGTGACGACCTCGCCGAGCCGCGCCAGCACGCGTTCGGTGAACTCCTCGGCCACCACCTCGACGACCAGCACCCGCTGCACCGAGATACACGCCTGCCCGGACGCGTAGAAGCCACCACGCAGCACGGCATCCGCGGCCGCGTCGAGATCCGCGTCCTGCGCGACCACCAGAGCGGCGTTGGAACCCAGCTCCAGCAACGTCTTCGTGGGCGCGGCGGCGCGCGCGATGCGGTGCCCGACCAGCGCGGATCCGGTGAACGACACCGCACCGACGCGCCGGTCGGTGACCAGCGCCGAGCCGACGGCCGCGTCACCGGTGACCAACTGGACCATCGCGGGCAGGTCGGTCAGCGAGCGCACCAGACGCACGAGCCACAACGTCGCGAGCGGCGTCTGAGGCGCGGGTTTCACCACCACCGGGCAGCCTGCCGCGATGGCGGGCGCGATCTTGTGTGAAGCCAGCAGAAGCGGATAGTTGAACCCGGCGATGCCGACGACGACACCGATGGGCTTGCGCTTCCAGAACCCGACGAGCCCGTCGCCGGACGGCAGCAGGTCGAGCGGCACGGTCTCCCCGTGCAGGCGCGAGACCTCTTCGGCGGCGGCCTGCCAGGTCACGATCGTGCGGGCGACCTCGACGCGGCAATCGACCAGCGGCTTCCCGGTCTCCAGGACCAGCAGCCGCTCGAAATCCTCGCGCCGCCGTTCCAAAGCGGCGGCGACGTCGTTCAACAGCGTGCGCCGAGTACGCGAAGGCAGGGCCGCGACCTGCTTGAACACCGCGACGGCCTCGTCGATCGCGCGTGTCGCCAGCTCCGGCGTCCCGACCGGCGCCCGGCCGATCTCGCTTCCGTCGTACGGAAAAGACACCGGCTCGGTGTCCACTGTGGATATCCAGCCGTCGCCGATCGGCAGCCCTTCTGGGTGCTCAAGCATCGTCGCCTCCCCGCAACCGCGCCAGCTCGGCCCGCAGATTCGGCGCGGCCGCCAGCAGTTCCCTGGTGTACTCGTGCTCCGGCGCGTCGTAGACCTGGTCGACGTCACCCATCTCGACGATCTCCCCACGCCGCATCACCGCGACCCGGTCGCAGACGTGCCGCACCACGCCGAGGTCGTGCGAGACGAAGATCAGCGTCAGCGAATACAGCTCGACCAGCGACGCGAGCAGGTCGAGGATTTGTTTGCGCACCGAGACGTCGAGTGCGCTCACCGGCTCGTCCGCGATCAGGACGCTCGGGTTCGGCGCGAGTGCCCGCGCGATCGAGATCCGCTGCCGTTGCCCGCCGGAGAACTGGTGTGGATAGCGTCCGGCGGCGTCTTCGGGCAGGCCGACCGCGTGCAACAATTCCTTGACTCGCGCGGGATCCCGGCGTCCCAGCGGTTCGGAGATGATGTCGCGGACGCGCATCCGCGGGTCGAGCGAGCCCATCGGATCCTGGAAGACAATCTGGAGTTCCGACCGCAGGAAGCCGAGTTTGCGCTCCGGGAGCGTGTCGACGCGCTTGCCCTGGAACGAGACGCTGCCCGCCGTCGGCTTGTCCAGCGCGGCCAGCAGTCTGACCAAAGTGGACTTCCCGGAGCCCGACTCGCCGACGATTCCGAAGCGCTGACCAGCATCGACGTCGAAGGACACCCCGCGCAACGCATGGACATCGCGGCGAGTGTAGTAGTGGCGTTCGAGGTCCCGCACTTCGATCATCATCGGCTCGCCTCCAGATCCGAAGCAGCCAAAAGCTTCTTGGTGTACTCGTGCTTCGGCGCGGTGAGGACGTCGCGCGTGGTGCCGGACTCGACGATCTCGCCGTCCAGCATCACCAGCACCCGCTCACACACCGACGCCACCACGGCGAGGTCGTGCGTGATGAACAACAAGGCACTCTCCCGCTCACGAACGCCGTCGAGGATCAGCTCCAGGATCCGCGCTTGCACGGTGACGTCCAAAGCGGTCGTCGGCTCGTCGCAGATCAGCAGTTTCGGGTTGTTGGCCAACGCGATCGCGAGGACGACGCGTTGCCGCTGGCCGCCGGACAGTTGATGCGGATACGCGCGGGAAGTCCCTGGCAGGCCGACGGAATCCAGCAGGTCCGCCGCCGCCGCACGGTGCTTCCCGCCGTCGCGATGGATCCGCATCGGCTCGGCGACCTGCGCGCCGACCCGCATCGCCGGATTCAGCGCTGTCATCGGTTCCTGGAACACCATCGACAGGTCGTTGCCACGCAGCCGCGACAGTTCCCTTTCCGGTGCGCCGAGCAGTTCGCGACCGTCGAGTTTCACCGAGCCGGACGCGGCGAGTTCTTCAGGCAGCAGTCCCATGATCGACAACGCCGTCAACGATTTCCCGGAACCGGACTCGCCGATCAGCCCGACGCGCTCACCACGCGCGATGCCGAACGAGACACCGCGGACCAGGTCCGCGATCCCCAGGCCCTGGACTTCCAGTGTCATAGCCGCGCCGCCAATCGGGGGTCGAGACGATCGCGGAGGCCGTCGCCGAGCAGGTTGAAGCCGAGAACGGCGATGGCGATGGCGACGCCGGGTACGAGCGCGAGCCGCGGGTGCAGGGTCAGGAACACCTGGGATTCCTGCAGCATGCGACCCCACGACGGCGTCGGCGGCCGGGTCCCGAACCCGAGGAACGACAACGCCGCTTCGGCGAGCACGGCGATCGCGAACGACACCGAGGCCTGCACGATCAGCATTCCGAAGATGTTCGGCAGCACATGGCGCGCGGCGATGTTCAGCCGCGAACGCCCGGCCGACCGTGCGGCCAGCACGAACTCGCTGCTCATCACCTGCAGTGTCCCCGAGCGCGCGATCCGCGCGAAGGACGGGATGGTCGCGATGCCGATCGCCACCATCGCGGTCAGTGTGGTGGCCCCGAACACCGCGCCGAACATGATCGCCAGCAGCAGCGCGGGGAACGCGAGCACCAGGTCGTTGGCGCGCATGACGAACTCGCCGAGCCACCGCGACGACATACCCGCGAGGATGCCGAGTGGTGTTCCGATCAGGGCGGCGATCCCGACCGCGACCACGCCGACGTACAGCGTCGTCCGCGCGCCGACCATGAGCTGGCTGAGCACGTCGCGGCCGAAGCTGTCCGTGCCCAGCGGATTGGCGCCGCTGAAGTCGTGCAACCGGTTGGGCGCGTCGACGCGTACCGGGTCGAACGGCGTCCAGACGAAGGAAAGCAGTGCGGCGAGCACGATCAGCGCGACCAGGACGGCACCGATGAGGAGACTGCGATTACGCATCAGGAACCCCGCAGTCTCGGGTCGAGCACCGTGTAGAGGACGTCGACCACGAAGTTCACCAGCAGCACGCCGACCACCAAGACCAGCACGATCCCCTGCACGGACAACAAATCCCGCGACGCCACCGAGTCGAGCAGCATGCTTCCCAGACCCGGCAACACGAATACACGCTCGACGACGACCGCGCCGATCAGCAGTGTCGCGAGTTGCAGGCCGAGCACCGTCACCACCGGAACGGCGGCGTTGCGCAGGCCGTGCCGGAATAACGCCGGGAACGGACGGAGTCCTTTGGAACGCGCGGTGCGCAGGTAATCCTGTCCGAGTGTGTCGAGCACCGCGGACCGCACATAGCGGGTGAGCACCGCGCCTTGCACAAGTCCCAGTGACAACGCCGGAAGGACGAGGCCGCGCAGGAATTCGCCGGTGTCCTGCACTGGCGGCGTCCAACCGCCGGAAGGCAGCCAGCGCAACTGCACCGCGAAGATCTGCACCAGGATGATGCCGGCGAGGAACGCGGGGATCGCGACACCGATCTGCGAGAGCCCGGAAACCGCGGTGCCGTCGGCCTTCCGGTGTCGTACCGCGGCGAACGTCCCGGCCGGGACGGCGATCAGCAACGCCACCAGCATCCCGGCGCCGACCAGCCACAACGTCACACCGAGCCGGTCGGCCAGCGCCGGGCCGATCTCCTCGCGCGTGACGTACGAGCGGCCGAAGTCGCCTTGCAGGACACCGCCGATCCAGTCGAAGTACTGCGTCACCAGCGGCCTGTCGATACCGAATTCGGCACGGGTCTTCGCGACCAGTTCCGGAGTGGCGTTGACGCCGAGCGCGACCTGTGCCGGATCGCCGGGCAGCACGGCCATGAACAGGAACACCACGATGGACGCGACCAGCACACTGGCCACGAGGATCGCCAGACGGCGAAGGACCCTGACCGTCATCGCGGCGCCAATCCTGTGAGGTCGAAGGACTCGCTGACCTGGTTGCGCACGAACCCGGTCACCTTGTTCTTCGCCACGATCACATTGGGGAACAGGAAGAGCCAGTCCGCCGCGGCGTCTTCGGACAACCGCCGCGCGACCTGCCGCATCGCGTCGATCTGCTCCTGAGGCGTTCCAGCGTCGGCCTTCGCCAGCTCCTGACCGGCGGGCTTGCTGTCGTAACCCCAGTAGTACTTCGGCTTGCCGAAAGTGACGATGTCGCGTGCCTCGACGTGCTGAATGATCGAGAGGTCGTAGTCACGGTCGGTGAAAACCTGCTTGAGCCACACCGCCGGGAAATCCAGTGGCTCGATCGTCACGGTGACCCCGACGTCCGCCAGTTGCGACGCCACCACCTGCGCGGCGGACACGGCATATGGCAGGTTCGGAATCCGCAGCCGCAGTGACGGATTCGGCTGTCCCGCCTCGGCGAGCAGCGCTTTCGCCTTCGCGGGATCGAACGGGTAGGCCTGGGAGAGGTCCTCGTACCAGGGGTCCGTCGGCGGGACCATGCTGCCGATCAGCGTGCCGCGCCCCGCCCACGCGGTGTCGAGCAAGGCTTTGCGGTCGATGGCGTAGGACAGCGCGCGCCGCACGCGGACGTCGTTCAGCGGTGGGCGCGCGTTGTTGAACGCGAGCGTGACCTCACTGTTCGTGGTGCCTTCGACGACGGTGAACCGGTCGTCGCCCTGGAACTGCGGGATCGAATCCGGCACGGTGATCGCGGAGATGACGTCGATCCCGTTGCTGAGCAAGGCGTTGTTGAGCGCCGTCGGATCTTTGATGTACTTGAGGACCACCGTGGAGTACGCCGGTTTCCGGCCCCAGTACGCGGGATTCTCCTTGAGCACGATGGAGTCGCCGCGCCTGCGCGAAGAGACGGTGTACGGGCCGGTGCCGATGGGCTTGTTCGCCAGATCCGCGACGCCGGTGGGGGTGAACATCGCGCCGAGCCTGCTGGTGAGGCTGAACAGCCAGCCGTTACTGGGTTTCGTGAGCACGACGCGGGCGTGATCCGGCGCCACGACGTCGACGCGATCGACAACGTCCATTGTGGACTTGATCGACACCGTCCAGTCGGTTTTCACCCGCAGCAGCGAGAACTTGACGTCCTCGGCGGTGAACGGGGCACCGTTGCTGAACTTCGCGCCGTCACGGAGCTTGAAGTCGTAGGTCTTGCCGTCTTCGGAGGCTGTCCACGATTCGGCCAGCAGTGGCACGATCTTCCCGTCCGCGTCGAGTTTCACCAGGCCCTCGTAGACGTTGTAGAGCAAGGCCTGTGGGATGGCGGCGCCGTCGGTGCGGGTGAAGTCGAAGTTCGCGGGTTCGGCGGTGTACCCGACCGCGAGGGTGCCGGGGTCCTTGGCGACGGTGGCACTCGAACCGGCGGAGCAGCCGGACGTCACCAGCAGCAGAGCGAGTGCCGCCGCGTGGATCCGGACTTTCATCCTGCCCCCTGACCGGTAGACTGGTCTGACCAGTAAACCAGACGAGACGGCAGGGTCAAGATGGAATTCGAGCCGGTCTCCCCTGTCCGCGCGTACCAGCGTGTCGTCGAACAAATCGAGGAAGCCGTGTTCAGCGGCCGGATCAAACCGGGCGACCGGCTGCCGAGTGAACGCGAACTGATGGTGCAGTTCGACGTCGGCCGCTCGACCGTGCGGGAAGCACTGCGAGTACTGCAGGCAGCGGAAATGATCCGCTCACGCCCCGGCGATCCACGCGGCCCCGAGGTCTTGGCCGCCTCGCCCGCCGCACTGCGCCGGTCGATGCACCGGCTGGCGCGCGCCGACCACATCGGCCTTTCCGATCTGCTGCAATTCCGCATGGTGCTCGACGGTTCCGCACATCTGCTCGCCGCGCAGCTCAGGACCGAAGACCATCTCGCGGAACTGGACGCGGCACTGGCGGCGATGCGGACGGGCGTCTCGAAGGGCTTCGCCGAATTCAGCCACGCGGACGTCGCGTTCCACGAGGCCATCGCCCGCGCGACCGGGAATCCGCTGCTGGTGATCAGCGGCGAGGTCGTCCGCGGCGTCGTACTCGAACTCATCGAGGACAAACTGGAGCACGCCGACGACCGGACCGCGTTGATGCGCACTTGGCTGGCGCATCACGAAGAAGTACTGGACGCGATCCGGGACTCGGACGGCGCGCACGCGTCGCGGCTGGCGAAGCAAGCCCTGTATGACAACTACGCCGATTACGTCCCCGAAGAACAACGTCATCTCCTGCTGCCGCTTCTCGCGTAGCTCGCTCACGGGTGTTGCGAAGCCGCCTTCGCGAGAGATCTGGTTTCGCGGCCGCGGGATCCGGCGCCGTGTCGCGGCTGCAGCGGGGCTTTCGCAGGTGATCCGGGCTGCCGACCCCCAAAGTAGTGAAGGCCTCCTTCCCAACCTTGACGGTAGGGAAGAAGGCCTTCACGGACTATCGGCAGTGCGTAGGTCAGGCGACCAGGTTCGCGTAGACGATGATGTTGTCCTTGTAGCTGTGTTCTTCCTTGTCGAAGACACCGCCACAGGTGATCAGCCGCAGCTGCGGCTTGTCGGTGTTGCCGTAGACCGCGTCCTCGGGGAACTTGTCCTTGGGAACCTGGTCCTTCTTCTCGACCACGAACTTCAGGCTCTTGCCGTCGCTGCGGTCGACGATGATCTCGTCGCCGGGGCTGACGTCCTTGAGCTTGTAGAAGATCCCCGGCTGCTTGTTGCCGTCGACGTGCCCGAGCACGATCGCCGGGCCGACGTCACCGGGCACCGGCGAAAGCTGGTACCAGGCGGCCTGCATCGGTTTCTTCGCCGAAGGGACGGCCATCTTGCCGTCCTTGTTGACCGCGACCGCGATCAAATTCGACTCGGCGCCGATCTTGGGGATCTTCACGTTCGTCGGACGGGTGCCGTTGAACGGCTTCGTGACCGGGACGGTCGATTCCGGCGGCGCCTGCTGTGCGGCGGGCGCGGGATCGTCGGTACCGCAACCGGTCAGTGCGAGGGAAAGGATCAGGGCGGCCGCGACCGCGCGGCCGCCCTTCCTCAGAAACTTCGTCGACATTCGATCAGGCCGCGGTGGCGCCGAAACCGGTCTCGATGCCGCCCTTGGGGGCGTACTTGACCTGCTTCTCCGGCTTGCCAGGGGTACCCGGGGTGCCCGCGCCGCCGCCGATGGCCGACTCGAACTCGATGTCGCCCTTGCCCGCCTTGCCGTCACAGGTCCAGGTGAAGGTGCTGGCGTTGCCCTTGAAGGACTTCTTCACCTTCACGATGTAGACCCAGTAGCGGCCGTCGTCCTCGGCCTGGTTGCTGTACAGGGTGTCGAAGTCCGGCGCCGAAACGTTCGACGGCTCGCCCGACTCGCAGGCGATGACCAGCGCGCCGACACCGTTGTCACCGATGTAGCCCGCGCCGACGTTGTCGACGTAGGGCTCCTCCGGCGGAGTGGTCGGCTTCTCCGAGGTGGAGGTCGGCGACGGCTTGCCGGAAGTCGGCTTGCCGCTGGTCGAAGTCGGCTGCTGCGACGACGAGCCCGGAGTGCTCGGCTCGGTCGAGGCCGTGGTCACCGGACCGCCAGAGTAGGACGGCTCCGCCGGAGCGGAGGACGACGTCTCGGACGAGACCGGAGGAGTCGTCGTCGTTTCGTCCTGCGCCGAAGCGGCAGGCGTCACGGCCAGCGAGATGACGGCGCCGGCCAGCACCGCGCCCGCGAGGCGGCCCAACGTCTTCTTCAAAGTGATCTCCCAGTGGAAAGTATCGCAACGCACGGTGACCCCCACCCTGCGGCCACCCGAGGGAAAATCCCACTTTCGGGTGACAGCGCGATACTGCCGGAAAATCACCGGTCTCAATAGCCGATAAGCGGTGACAAGAACCACTGGGAAAACCGGTAACAGTAGAAGGTGCCCACTCGATACAAGGGCCCGGAAGGCGCTCAGCAGAGGGGAAATCCTCGCGGCGACGAAGGAATGTTAACACCCATACGGCCGGAACGGTTGCCTTGCGGAAGCATTTTTCCTCTTCCGCCGGACGTCGCGAAACCGCCGGTTTCCGTGGCCGAATCGCTGTCTTCCTGCGAATCCTCACTTCGACCTGGTGCATTTACGCGCTCGCCTGCTCGCGGTGTGTCACCCTCTGGCCGTTGATTCACGCGTTCGGAGTACCCATTGGTGAAGTATTGACCGCCACGAGCGGCAGATCGGTGCTCAGCAACACCAAGATCACGATTAGAACACCAGGAACAGGGCCACGCCGACGGAGATCGCGCCGAGAAGACCCGAACCGAGCAGCCACGGCCCTGGGGACGTCCGCCGTCGCACCGCCCGGCCCCCACCGACGGCCGCGACCAGGAGTCCGACGCCGAACCCGATCGCGGGGATGAAGGTGGCGAAGGTCCGGTTCTCGGGGGTGCAGACCCAGACCTTGTCGTCCGGGCAGACGATCGCCGCGAGTTCGGCCAGCAGGCCGACGGCGACCAGCGCGAGGAAGCCGATCACCAGTAGCCAGAACAGGCCCCACAGCAACCGGCCGAGCGTCCGAGGCTGTCTTGTTTCCTCCACACGACCAGGTTAAGGCGCTACCCGAGCGCCGAGGTCAGATCCGTCCAGAGATCTTCCGGATCTTCCAGCCCGACACTGAACCGGACCAGCCCGGCGGGCACATGCGCGTCGCCTGCCAGCCACGCCCGCCGCTCGACCAGGCTCTCCACCCCGCCGAGGCTGGTGGCCGCGCGGATCAGCCGCAGCGAACCGATGACCTTGTCGGCGGTCTCGGCGTCCGGGAGTTCGAAGGCGATCATCGTGCCGGAGCCGGGATAACGCACCCGGGTGATCGCGGGGTGGTCCAGCAACCGCGCCGCCAGCAGCGCGGCCGTGCGGGTCTGCTCGGCCAGCCGGACCGGCAGCGTCCGCAGGCCACGCAGGGCCAGCCACGCTTCGAGGGCTCCCGGCGTCGCACCCATCCTGGTGCGCGCGTCGCGCAGGTCCTTCGCGACGGCTTCGTCGGCCGCGACGGTCAGGCCGAGCAGCAGGTCGCTGTGGCCGCCGATGAGTTTCGTCGCGCTGTGCACGACGATGTCCGCGCCGAGTTCGAGTGGCCGCTGCCCGAGCGGGGTGGCGAACGTGTTGTCCACGGCGACCAGGCCGTTCGCGGCGGCGGCGATCGTCTCGATGTCGATGACGTCGAGGGTGGGGTTGGTCGGGGATTCGAGCCAGAGCAGGTCGGCGTCCGCGGCGGCGACCCACGCGTCCGTGTCGTCCGGCGCGATCTCGGTGACCACCAGACGGCCGGTCCGGTGCGCGTGCGCGAGCAGGCCGCGCGAGCCCGCGTAACTGAACGTCGGGACGCAGACCTTCGCGCCGACTCGCAGCGTGTCCACCACCGCGCTGAGTGTCGCGATCCCCGAGGCGAACGCGGTGGCGTGCCCGCCTTCGAGCGCGCCGATCGCGGCCTCCAGTGCTTCCCAGGTCGGCGTGCCGTTCTCGCGTGAATACGCGCGATCGGCGCCGGCGTCGAAGGTGCTGGCCGCGACGATCGGCACGTTCAGTGGTTCGCCGGGGCCCTCGGGGCGGCCGGCCGCGACGGCGAGGGTGCGGGGTGACCAGTCGTTCGTGTTCACCCCGCCACCGTAAACCGTGTCCTCGCTAGTGGGCGTACACCTCGAATTCGTAGAGGGAGTAGCCGTACTTCGTGCCGCGCTGAACTCCGGCCATCCGTACATAACGGCCATCCGTGGCGTCGAAGGCGACATTGTCCTGTCCACCGTCGCCGTCCGCTATGGACGCCGCGTCCCGCCAGTTCGTCCCATCGGACGAGACCTGCACCTTGTACGCCTTCCCGTACGCGGATTCCCACCGCAGGACCACGCGGGAGACGGGCCGCACCGAGCCGAGGTCGACGGTGATCGACTGGTTGTCGCTCCAGTCACTCGCCCAGCGGGTCGAGGAGTCGCCGTCGATCGCGTTGGACGGCGGCGAGTTGTACCAGCCGGTTTCGTGACTGCTCGCGCTGACCGACCGGCCGGTGGCGAGGTTGGCGATGTTGTCGCCGCGCTTCGCCGGGAACTCGACGACCTGCTGGAACGTCGGCCGGTTCTGGGTGCTCATCTTGTCCTGCGTGATCCCGCCGAGTGCCCGGTGGATGATCGTGTCGGCGCACCACTGGTCACCCGCGGCGCAGTCGCCGTCACCCGGGTACACGGTGTTGGCTGGCTGCGCGGCCGCCTGCGTCAGCGAGTCGAGCAGGATCTGACGGCAGGCGTTGACGTCGCCGCCACCGCAGTATTTCGCGCCCAGCGGTCCGGCGACGTTTTCCCCGAGGACCGACCGGATGTCCTTGTGGACGTAGCCCCACCAGCCCGACTGGTACGACGAACCGGCGTGCGACTGGCCGACGTGTTTGCCGGGCACCTCGTTCTGCCATCCGGACGGCGATTCGTTGATCTTCAGCACACCCACCATGGCGGCGTAGGCGGCGTCACCCATGCCGGGTTTGAACTGGGCGTTGACCAGCAGCGGCCACCAGGCGTCCATGACGCGGATCGCGTCGGCGTTCGCGTAGGCCTTGCTGCCGGGTGAGGTCTCCGAGCGCAGTCCGCCCGCGGCGAGCCACGTCTTCAGCTTCGCCACCGCGTCCGCGGCCGGACCGGTCACGGGTGCCTTGTCGATCACCTTGAACAGTTCCGGCAGCACCTTCTCCGCGCGGAGGTCGGCGAGTGCCGCCTCCTCCATGGCCTGCGTGAGGTTCACCCGCGTCACCCTGGTGCCGCTGGAGACCAGCTTTTTGACCCGCGCGTCGATCAGATCGCCGCGGTGCACGGAACTCTTGTCCGCGCCGCTGGCCGCATAGCCGCCTGCCTGGGCGTTGTTCCAGCTGATGTAGTAGTCCTGGTTGATCGACTGCGGATGCTGCGAGGACGGCGTGTAGTTCGCGAGGTTGCCCTCGGGATTCCAGCCCTGCCAGTCGAAGCCGGCGTCGGCCTTCACCGGCATGGCCGGGTCGACGTTCGGGTTCCGGACCGGGTTCGAGCCGGAGTTGAAGTACGCGACGTCACGGGAGTCGGCGTAAAACCAGTTGTAGGTCTGGTTGACGTCGGCCGCCGCGATCTGGAAGTCCCGCGCGGACTTGATCGCGTCCGGGTCGTTGAACTTCTGGAAGCCGATGATCGTGTCGATCTCATGCTGGAACGTCGACCGCAGTGACGCGTACGCCACCGGTTTGCCGCCGACCAGCGCCCGGCTCGACACCGGGCCGTACTTCGTGCGGAAACTACGCAGGGTGTAGGAACCTTCGGCGGTCCCGTCGGCGATCGTGGGCTTCCAGGCGTTCTTGCGCTCGACGACGTCGAACGGCAGGCACTGGCCGCGGAACTTGTAGAAAGTGGAGTTTTTCGTCGGCGCGGAACCGTTTTGCTCACACAGTTCGACGGCGTAGGTGTCGGTGATGTCCTGCGACGCCGACGTCGCGCTCCACGAGTAGTCCTTGCCGCGGCCGAGCAGCACATACATGCTGATGCCCGCGAAGGAGGCGCCGCGGGCGCTGATGCCAGGGCCTTGGAGTTCTTGCAGCATCAGCAATTGCGGCGCGAAGTAGCCGGCCTGCGGGCCGAAGACGGCGACCGGATGCCCGCTCGCGGTCTTGGCGCCGGAGACGACCAGCGCGTTGGACATGCCGTGCTTCTCGGACAGGAGATTGCCGGGGAGGACGCCGTTGTCGAAGATGCCGCGGACGGCCTTCTGGTCTGCGGGTGCGGGGACGTCCACCTTGGCGGGTGTCGCCGTCCCGGCGGAACCGGTCGGGTCGAAGACCAGTTGCTGGCCGGAAACCGATCCCTTGTCCGGTATCGCGGCGCCCTGCGGATTCGCCGGCGCTTTACCGTAGTCGAAGTTCTGTCCATTGTGGAGGGTCTTGACGGCCTCGGGGTCGTCCTCGGAACGGAGGCTCTTCCAGACCTTGTCGCCCTGCTCCAGTCCGTACTTCTCCTGCATCGCCATCTTCGCGATGGCGTTCTGCACCTCACCGCCACCGCCCGCGCCGAACTGCGCGCCGACCACCGCGGCGAGCACGACGAGGTCGGTCAGCTTGAACGGGTCGATGGTCCCGGCGTTGGTGATCGCGTCGACGTGCCCGGTGAGGACGTACTCGCCGGGGAAGTAGCGGCCACTGTGCGAATCGGAGATGTACTTGTTGACGCCCTGGACGTAGGCCTCGGCGTCGGCCTTGCCCTGCGCACCACGCGGGCCACTCGCCGCGGCGTTGTCGATCTGCTTCTGCAACTCCGGCTCGGTGTACGGCGCGGAGGCGAAGAAACTCTGTTCGAGTTCACGGTTGCCCTGTGCACCACCGGCGTATGAGGTCAGCTGGCCGCGGCCGACGCGGCGCATGATGTCCATCAGCCACAGGCGGTCCTGCGCGGCGGCGTACCCGGCGCCGTACATCGTGCCCGGCCGCGTCGTGCCGACGATGCGGGGAACGCCGGTCGCCTTGTCACGGGTGATCGTGACGTCCGAGCGCGGTTTGATCGAACTCTCGACCTGACCGGACGGGACGCCGAACGAGGAGTCGTTGAAGAACTGGTTGATCTTGTCGGTGGTCAGCGTCTTGTAGCCGTCGGCGAGCGAGGCGTACTTGCCGAGCTGATCGGCCGAGTGCGCGGGACGGGTGCCCAACGCCTTGTGCGCCAGGATTTCGGCGAGAGTGGCGTTCCCCTTGGTGCCGGGCGGCAGGATGTCGCCGCACTGGCCGCCGCAGTAGTCGTCGAGGGCGGCCGCCACGACGGAGTCCGCCTGGGGTTCCGCCGCGTTCGCCTGTACTGCCGGAACGGTGCCCGCCACCAGCGTCAACCCCGCCAATGTCGTCAGGACCCGTATGCCTCGTCGCATGAAAGACCTCCGTCGTCGGAGAGTGACGAGGCGCACACTACCCACGGGTATCCGAATTTGTGAAGACTATTCGCGTTCTTGCCACCGTTCGGCGGAACACTCGCCCCGCGGACCCAGGACCAGCGAATGTACTCCCCCTTCTTCCCCGCCGACGCCCTCGGCGAAGAAGCTTCGCTTCACGTATCTTCCTGGGCATGCCTTTGGAAAAGCCTCAGATCGACCGTCCGGAGGGCGCCGCGCCCGCCGACCTGGTGACCACCGACCTGACCGTCGGCGATGGCAAGGAGGCGAAGGCCGGTGACACCGTTTCGGTGCACTACGTCGGTGTCTCGCATTCGACCGGCGACCAGTTCGACGCGTCGTGGGACCGCGGCGAGCCGCTGCGCTTCGGCCTCGGCGGCGGCCAGGTCATTCCCGGCTGGGACCAGGGTGTCGCGGGGATGAAGGTCGGCGGCCGTCGTCAGCTGGTCATCCCGCCGCATCTCGCTTATGGTGAACGTGGTGCCGGCGGTGTCATCAAGCCGAACGAAACCCTGATCTTCGTCGTCGACCTCGTCGGCGTGAACTGACCCCCAGAACACGCACGGGCCCCGGTGGACATGGATCCACTGGGGCCCGTCTTACGCCGCCTTCATCAAACCGCTTGCAAGCGTCGCGTTGGTCGCGCGAACGGGTTGTCGGCAGAGTCTTCTGAGAAGCCGGCCAGCTCAGCGATCTCTCCATCGGTGAGACCTTTGGCTCGCAACGTATCGCCGATCGCTGTGACGAGCTGCGGAATCTCCGGCGCCAGACGATCACTGTCCGGTTCAGCGGTCTTCCATCCGCGAGCGTTCATGGACTTGTAGAAGCTCGTACGATCTGTCGCCGAAACCTGCCTGAGCGAGTAAGCACGCTCGAAGAGCGCTTGCATCGAGACTCCCCAGACTCGCTTCATGTCTCGTAGGTGTCCGAGCGTCACAGGACGGAGATCCGGCTTGATCACGTGAGCGGGCATCAAAAACTCCGCCGCGAATTCGCTGGCTTCCCGTTCGGGCTCCTCGGTCGCGACTCCGTTGTGGAGCACGAGATGACCGAGCTCGTGAGCCAAGGTCAGCCGTTTGCGATCGACCGGGGCGGCCGCGTTGACCAGCAACACGGGGTGATCGCCGACCCATTGGGAAAGCCCGTCGATACGAGAGGTGCCGAAGTCCTCTTCCAGGATCACGCAGCCAGCGGCCTCAAGCCATCGGACCAGGTGTCGCACCGGTCCGATCGGCAGCCTCCACTGAGCACGCACCATCAGCGCCGCCTGCGCCGGAGTCGTATCGATCGGATCAAACGTCGGGACCGACTGCTCCGCCCTCATCGACACCTCCTCGAACAGCACAGACACGTGCAACCGGTACGCGTTCAGCCGCGCTTCCAGCTTCCGCCACGCGGAAGCTTTGGTCGTTCGTTGACGCCTCATGTGCGCGTCCACCGCGAGCGCACCCCGAACTGCATGATCCCGCGTCAGGAAGCGCGTCGACACGCCCAAGGACAGCGCGAGCCGGTTCATCACGTCGTCATCAGGCATACGTTGATCGTTCTCGTAACGGGACAACGCTGCCTGCGTAACCTCGGCCATGGCACACAGATCCGCCTGCGTCAGACCGCGGGCGCGGCGAAGTGTTTCCAGCACGTCGCCGATTCCACTCACGTCGCTTCGTCCTCCTCGTCTCGGGCCGTGGCCTCGTACAGGTCGATCTGGGGCAGCGAAGGATCCACGGGAGTCCAGGTGATTTCCGTGCCCTCGGCGCCGGACGCCTCAGCATCTACCTCAACAGCCCAGATCGCATCTTTGTCCAACCCGTCGCGCAGGGAGACGATTGTGCCGCCGATCACTCGCTCCTCGGAATCCCAGCGATAACCGAAGCCCAGGCGGACCTCCTCCAATCCTTCCAGAGTCTCGGACTGCGCCCAGAAGGCCAGTGCGGATTTCGTGGCGTATGACCTGATGCGATCTCGACCTGTGTGTCGCTTCACGCGAGCGCGGTAGCGGAGACCGACAGCGACTTCGCGCGTCACGCCCTGGTCCAGCAGCTCGACCGAATCGATGTCAGTGAGACCTCGGCGCAGGTGCGCCCAAAGACGATCGTGTATCCAGTTCGACAGCCCGCGGTCGCTACTGTCCGCGACCCAGCTGGGGAAGGCATCGCGATACTCGGCCAAGTCGGTCCTGGCCGCGCTTGTGGCGTCGACCAGAGCACCGACGACCTTGTCGCCAAGGTCTTGCAGGACGTCCTCGGCCAGAGGGTAGGAAAACATGCCAGAAAATATACCGGCTGCGTCTGCGCAACAACCAGCACAAACGTGTGCAAGAGTCGAACCTGGGGCCCGTCTTACGCCGCCTTCGCCCAACGGCCAGGGCCGCCAGGCCCGAGGCCGAAACGAAAGAAGGCCCCATCGCGGAGCGAAGGGGCCTTCGAACAAGAGTGGGCGAGGAGGGAGTTGAACCCTCACGTCCTTTCGGACACACGGACCTGAACCGTGCGCGTCTGCCATTCCGCCACTCGCCCGAGTGCTTCATTCTCTGACAGCTCGCAAAGCGTAGCAGGGAGGATTCACGGGTTTCACCGGGGGCCGTGTCCGACTGGCCGGACCCGGATAGGATCGCAGGGGAAGCACAAGTGTGAGGAGGTTGCCCGGTGGGCCGCGTGGAGCGCTTTGATAGGCGGCTCGAGAACCTCGTGGGCAATACCTTCGCGCGCATGTTCGGTGGCAACGTCGTCACTCAGGAAGTGGCGGTGGCGCTTGAGCGCGAGAGCGAGGAGAACGTTCGTGAGCTGGCCGGTGGTCGACAGCTCGCTCCCAACCACTACATCGTGTCGTTGGGGCAGGCTGATCACGAGCGCATGGCCGGAGACGAGCGACGGGTCACGTCGGTGTTGGCGGAGGCGGTCAAGGAACACCTCGCCGAGCACGGTTGGGACACCTATGGTGACGTCGTAGTTTCGCTCGAGCGCAACGAGGCGCTGCATACTGGACAGTTCAAGACCCGTTCGTCCGTCGATCCCGACGTCACTCCCCATGGCGCCGAAGGTCCGTCACGGTCGGCACGACCCAGCAACGCAGGAGACCCAGCAATGAGCCAGCCCCCCGGCTACGGCCAATACGACCAGGGTGACCCGTACGGCCAGCAGGGCCAGTACGGCTACGGACAGCAGGCTGGCCAGCAGCAGCCCGGGTACGACCAGGGTTATGGCGGCCAGCAGCAGGGCGGCTACGACCAGGGTTATGGCGGCGCTCAGCAACCCGGGTACGACCAGTACGGCGCCGGTCAGCAGCAGCAACAGCCCGGATACGACCAGGGCTACGGCGGCGCCCAGCAGCCCGGCTATGACCAGTACGGCGGACAGCAGCCTGGCTACGACCAGGGTTATGGCGGCGCTCAGCAGCCAGGTTACGACCAGTACGGCGCCGGTCAGCAGCAACAGCAGCCCGGATACGACCAGGGCTACGGCGGCGCCCAGCAGCCCGGCTATGACCAGTACGGCGGACAGCAGCAGCAACCCGGCTACGACCAGTACGGCGCCGGTCAGCAGGCCTACGGCCAGCCCGCGGCGGACCCGTACGCGCAGGGTGGCGGCTACGGTGGCCAGCCCGCGGCCGGTCGTCAGCTCGCGGCGAGCCTGCAGCTGGACGACGGCTCGAACCGCTCGTACTCGCTGAAGCAGGGTGGGAACGTCGTGGGACGTGGCCAGGACGCCGACTTCCGGCTCCCGGACACCGGGGTCTCGCGTCGTCATCTGGAGATCACCTGGGACGGCCAGAGCGCGACGCTCGCGGACATCGGTTCGACGAACGGCACGACCGTCAACGGCACGCCGGTGCAGACGTGGCAGCTCGCCGACGGCGACGTGATCCGCGTCGGCCACTCGTCTCTCGTATTCCGTACGCAGGGCTGACCGGCGGCGTCCGGAGGGGGTACCGCAGAATTGCGGTGCGGGACCTCGAGTGGATCGGCACTTCAGGTCGTGCGGAGAGCGAGGCAGTTCGGAGCCGACCATCCCGGACAGCAGGGGCTCTCCGCGGCGTACAGGAGACACGGGAGCGGACACAACAAGTGCCAGAGCTGGTCGTTCAACTCACCAGGGTGGGCTTTCTCGTGCTGCTCTGGCTCTTCGTGTTCGCCGCGTTGCGCGTCGTCCGCTCGGACCTCTACGCGGCCTCCGGGCTGCGTGTCGCCATCCCGACGTTCGGTCGCAAGAAGAAGGAAAACAAGAAGCCGCGCGGCGGGAAGTCGCCGCAGCAGCTGTTCGTGACCCATGGTGCGCTGGCAGGTACCAGGATCGCCTTGGACGGCAGGCCGATTCTCATCGGCCGTGCCGACGACTCGACTCTGGTGCTGGATGACGACTACGCGTCGACCCGGCACGCCCGGATCGCCCTGCGCGGGGAGGATTGGTACGTGGAAGATCTGGGCTCGACGAACGGGACGTACCTCGACCGGGCTAAGGTCACGGCACCCCTCCGGGTCCCGCTCGGAGTCCCCATCCGGATCGGCAAAACGGTGATCGAGCTTCGCCCATGACTCTCGTCCTCCGCTACGCGGCTCGCAGCGACCGGGGCCTGGTGCGTTCCAGCAACCAGGACTCCGTGTACGCCGGTCCCCGCCTGCTCGCCCTCGCCGACGGTATGGGCGGCCACGCCGCCGGTGAAGTGGCCAGCAAGGTCGTCGTCGCCTCTCTCGCCCCGCTCGACGACGACGAGCCCGGCGACGATCTCCTCGCTCAGCTGCGCGAGGCCGTCCAGAACGGCAACGCGGCCATCGCCGAGCTCGTCCAGCAGGACCCGGACCTCGACGGGATGGGCACGACCCTGACCGCCGTGTTGTTCGCCGGTTCGCGGATGGGTGTCGTGCACGTCGGCGACTCGCGGGCGTACTTGATGCGCGGCGGCCAGTTCTCGCAGATCACGCGGGACGACAGCTTCGTCAACGAACTTCTCGAACAGGGCCGGATCACGCCGGAAGAGGCCGCGGTGCATCCGCAGCGGTCGCTGCTGCTGAAGGCGCTCACCGGGCACGAGGTCGAACCGAGCCTGACGGTGCGGGAAGCCCGCGCCCACGACCGGTACCTGATCTGCTCGGACGGCCTGTCCGGCATGGTCAGCGATGAGACACTCGCCGAGGCCATTCAGATCCCGGATCCGCAGGCCTGCGCCGACCGGATGATCGAGCTGGCGCTCAAGGGCGGCGGCACGGACAACGTCACGGTGATCATCGCCGACGTCGTCGACGTCGACTTCGGCGACGACGCGCCCATCGTGGGTGGCGCCGCCGGTGACGGCAGTGACGAGTTTCACCAGGGCGACTCCCCCGCCGCCCGTGCCCGCGCGCTGACCCAGCCGTCGCCGCAGCCGCGGCCCGAGGTCCAGCCCCAGCAGGAGGACCCCAAGGTCAAGCGCCGGAGGCGATTTCGCTGGCTGGCGGGAGCAGTGGTCGTCCTGATCGTGCTGGCCGCGGCGGCGATCGCCACGCGGTATTTCGTGCTGAGCCAGTACTACGTCGGCGAGGGCTCCGGCGAGGAGGTCGTGATCTACCGCGGCGTCCCCGGCAGCATCCTTGGTATCGACCTGCACTCCTACGAGCAGGGCTCCTGTCCGCCTGGCGGGCTGTGCACCGACAAGCTGCTGGTGCCCGCCCTCCAGGAGGACGCGCGCATCGCGGTGAAGAACGGCGTCAAGAAGGACACCCTCGACGACGCCCGCAAGTACATCGACGACTTCCTGCGGCCGCATAAGCAGCTGGCCGACTGCAAGCCTGCCGGCGGTTCGTCTTCCACGCCTCTTCCGTCGTCGCCTCCGGTGTCGTCGTCGGCGGCTCCCCCTTCTGCCCCCGCCTCGCCGAGCTCGGCGAACCAGCCAGCGGGGAGGGACTGCTCGACGCCGGCCACGGCAGCACCAGGAGGCGGTAACTGATGAGCACGCCGCTCGCCGATCCGGCTTCGGCCCAGTTCGCCACGAACCCTCCGCGCGAGCTGCCCACCCGGCGCGGAACCGAGCTCGTCCTCCTGGCGTTCGCGACGTTCATCGTCACCATCGCGCTCGTGCTGGTGGAGGCGAACCAGGAGCAGGAACTCACCAGCTCGATCATCTGGCTGGGACTGTCCTACCTCGGGGTACTGACGGCCGCGCACCTCGCGGTCCGCCGCTGGGCGCCCTACGCCGACCCGGTGATCCTGCCGTGTGTCGCGCTGCTCAACGGCCTCGGCCTGGTGATGATCCACCGGATCGACCTGGCGCTGGCGGAACGCGCCGTCCAGCAGGGCAAGGAGTACACGCCGGACGTCACCAAGCAGGTGCTGTTCACGGCGATTTCGCTGGTGCTGTTCGTGGTGGTGCTGATCGTGATCAGCGATCACCGCACGCTGACCCGCTACGGCTACACCTGTGGCCTGGTCGGCATCGTGGCGCTCGCGCTGCCCGCGGTGCTGCCGTCGAGCCTGTCCGAGTCCAACGGCGCGAAGGTCTGGATCAAGCTGCCGTTCTTCTCGATCCAGCCCGGCGAGTTCGCGAAGATCCTGCTGATGATCTTCTTCGCCTCATTCCTGGTGACGAAACGCGACCTGTTCATGGTCGCGGGCAAGAAGATCGTCGGCGTCGAGCTACCGCGTGCCCGTGACCTCGGCCCGATCCTGATCGCGGCGGCCGCCTGTCTCGGCGTGCTGGTCTTCGAGAAGGACCTCGGGACGTCGCTGCTGTTCTTCGGTGTCACGCTGGTGATGTTGTACGTCGCCACCGAACGGGTCATCTGGGTGGTGCTGGGGGTCGGCTTCTTCGCCGTCGGCGCCGTCATCGCCTACAACCTGTTCACGCACGTCCAGCAGCGGGTCCGGAACTGGATCGACCCGCTCGCCACCTACGACGACGACGGCGGCGGCTACCAGGTCGCGCAGGGCCTGTTCGGCCTCGGGACGGGGGGCGTCGGCGGGACCGGCCTCGGCGCCGGACGGCCGGATATGGTCCCCGAGGCCAAAACGGACTTCATCACCACCGCGATCGGCGAGGAACTCGGTTTCATCGGTCTCGCCGCGATGCTGATGCTGTACTTGATCCTGGCGATGCGCGGGATGCGCAGCGCCCTCGCCGTCCGTGACACCTTCGGGAAGCTCCTTGGCGGTGGTCTTTCGTTCGCACTCGTCATGCAGATCTTCGTCGTCGTCGGCGGCGTCACGAACCTGATCCCGAACACCGGGATCACCGCACCGTTCCTCTCCCGCGGTGGTTCCTCATTGCTCGCGAACTACATCCTGGTGGCCCTCCTGCTCCGCATCTCCGACGCCGCACGCAAACCCGCCGCGCGGCCGAAGCCGCAACAGCCACAGGCGCCGATCGCGGAAGCGCATACGGTCATGGTCCAGCGGCCGTCCGCGAACGGTGAGGGGAGCGCCTCGTGAACACCCCGCTTCGCAAGGTCGGCGTCGCCATGCTCGTCATGGTGGTGCTCCTGCTGGCCAATGCCACCTACATCCAGGTGGTCAAGGCCGACGACTACCGCACGGACTCCCGCAATCTGCGCGTGCTCTACGAGGAGTACTCCCGCCAGCGCGGCCTGATCGTCACCCCCGACGGCGTCGCGCGCGCGAAGGTCGACCCGTCGAACGACAAGTACAAGTTCATCCGGACCTACGCCGACGGCCCGATGTACGCGCCGGTCACCGGCTACTACTCGATCAACTACGGCTCCGGCGGGCTGGAGCGCTCCGAGGACGAGGTTCTCAACGGCTCCGATCCCCGGCTGTTCGTCCGGCGCCTGTCGGATATGGTCACCGGCCGCGACCCGCGTGGCGGCAACGTGCGGCTGACGATCAACCCGGCCGTGCAGAAGGCCGCGTACGACCTGATGACGCAGAAGGGCTACACCGGCTCGGTGGTCGCGATGGAGCCCAAGACCGGGCGCATCCTCGCCATGGTCTCGACGCCTTCGTACGACCCGAACAAGCTCGCTTCGCATGTCGGCAAGGAGCAGATCGCGGCCTGGTCCGGATGGCGCGACGACCCGAAGAAGCCGATGCTGAACCGCGCGATCTCGGAGACCTACCCGCCCGGTTCGACGTTCAAGCTGATCACGGCCGCGGCCGCGCTCGAAGACGGCAAGAAGCCGGACACGCAGATCAACACCGCGCCCAACGTGAAGCTCCCCGGCACGCAGACGACGCTGGAGAACTACGGCGGCGCCCCGTGCAAGGGCACCACGTTCGCCGACGCGTTGCGGTACTCCTGCAACGTCCCCTTCGCCGAACTCGCGGGCGAGCTCGGCAAGGACAAGTTGAACGCGACGGCGAAGAACTTCGGCGTCGGCGAGGACCTGACCGTGCCGATGCGGGTCGCCGGCTCCGGCCTCGGCCCGCTTGACTCGAAGGCGGCGCTGTTCCAGAGCGGCATCGGGCAGCGTGACGTGCGGCTGACGCCGTTGCAGGATTGCCTGCTCTCGGCGACCGTCGCGAACAACGGCATGGCGATGAAACCGCAGCTCGTGCAGTCGCTGCTGGCGCCGAACCTGTCGACCATCGAGGACTCGACGCCGACCGAGCTGACCGGTGACGCCGCGCTGTCCAGTGCGAACGCCGCGATCCTGCGCGACATGATGCTGGCGTCGGAGGAGAACACGAAGGGCGCGGGCAAACGCCCCGACATCCAGATCGCCTCCAAAACCGGCACCGCCGAGCACGGCAACGACCCGAAGAACACCCCGCCGCACGCGTGGTACACCGGCTTCGCGCCGGCGATGGACCCGAAGATCGCCGTCTCGGTGATCGTCGAGTCCGGCGGTAACCGCGGCCTCGAAGCGACCGGTGGCACCGTGGCCGCGGAGATCGGCCGCGCCGCCGTCAACGCGATGCTCGGGGGTGGATAGCGGATGCTGTCCTCGGGTCAGCTGCTGGCCGACCGGTACAAGCTGACGAACCGGATCGCCGTCGGCGGGATGGGCGAGGTCTGGCAGGCCAGTGACACCCGGCTGGACCGGACGGTCGCGGTCAAGATCCTCAAGGCGGAGCTGTCCGGCGACGCCGAGTTCCTGCACCGGTTCCGGACCGAGGCGCGGATGACGGCGTCGCTGAACCACCCCGGCATCGCCGCGGTGCACGACTACGGCGAGACCGTCGCCGACGAGCTGTCCATCGCGTACCTGGTGATGGAGCTGGTCGAAGGTGACCCGCTGGCCGCGATCATCTCGCGGGAAGGCCGTCTGAACGCCGAGCGCACCTTGGACATCCTCGAACAGGCGGGGAACGCACTGCAGGCCGCGCACGAGACCGGTCTGGTGCACCGCGACGTCAAACCGGGCAACATCATGGTCACCCCGGCAGGCCAGGTGAAGATCACCGACTTCGGCGTCGCGAAGGCCGCCGACGCCGCACCGGTGACCAGATCCGGCATGGTCATGGGCACCGCCCACTACATTGCCCCCGAACAGGCGCTCGGGCATAACGCCGAACCGGCGAGCGACGTCTACTCGCTGGCCGTCTGCGGTTACGAATGCCTTACCGGGCACCGGCCGTTCCTGTCGGAGAACGCGGTCACCGTCGCGATGATGCATATCCGCGACCTCCCGCCGCCGCTTCCGCCGGACGTGCCGCCGGGTACCCGCGCGGTGATCGAGGCGACCCTGATCAAGGACCCGAGACAGCGGTACAACAGCGGCGGCGAATTCGCGGCCGCGGTGGCCGCCGTCCGCGCCGGGCTCCCCTTGCCGACACCGTCGGGGCTGGTGAACGTCGCCTACGCGACGGGACAGGCGCCGGTGATGCCGCAGGGACCGCCCGGCCCGCTTTCCCCGCCGAACCCGATGGTGGTGGTCGGCCCGGCATCGCATCCGGCGATGCGTCCCGTCACCGGCCCGCCCCCGATGGCCGTCAGACGACTGCCCACCGGGAAACGGCCACAATGGGGCTGGTGGGTGCTGCTCGCGGTGATCCTGCTCGCAGTACTGGTGGCAGGCGCCTTTCTCATCGCGAGACTGATCGGTTCGGGCAACGAACAACAGCCGAGCGGCGTGGAGACGAGTGAGCAGGCACCGCTTCCGGGTAAGAAACCCGCGGGCCCGCCGCCGACCTCCGCGTACCCCGCGGTGCCGACGGAGGGCGGCACCGGGGAATCGGCCGGGCAGGCCAATCCAGGCATGATGAGCACACCTTGGACGGAATGGAACGGCACGCAGAGATGAGCACACCAAGACTGCTCAGCAACCGCTACGAGCTGGGCGACACGCTCGGCTACGGAGGCATGTCCGAGGTCCACCACGGCCACGACGTGCGCCTGGGCCGGGAGGTGGCGATCAAGATCCTGCGTGCCGACCTGGCGCGGGATCCCCAGTTCCAAGAACGTTTCCGTCGCGAAGCACAGAACGCGGCGGCACTGAACCATCCGGCGATCGTCGCCGTCTACGACACCGGCGAGACGAACACCGAGTTCGGCACGCTGCCTTACATCGTGATGGAGTTCGTCGAAGGACGGACTCTGCGCGACATCGTGAAGACCGAAGGACCGATGTCACAGAAGCGGGCGATGGAGGTCATGGCCGACGTCTGCGCGGCGCTGGACTTCTCGCACCGGCACGGCATCGTGCACCGCGACGTCAAGCCCGCGAACGTGATGATCACGAAGAACGGCGCCGTCAAGGTGATGGACTTCGGCATCGCGCGTGCCATGCACGACGGCCAGTCCGCGATGACACAGACCGCCGCGGTGATCGGCACGGCGCAGTACCTTTCGCCGGAGCAGGCCCGCGGTGAGTCCGTCGACGCGCGTTCCGACGTCTACGCCGCGGGCTGCGTGCTGTACGAACTCGTCACCGGAGAACCGCCCTTCACCGGCGACTCCCCGGTCGCGGTGGCGTACCAGCACGTGCGGGAGGACCCGAACCCGCCGTCGTCGGTCAACCCGGCCGTGGCGCCCGAGCTCGACGCCGTCGTGCTCAAGGCGCTCGCGAAGGGTCCGGCGAACCGCTATCAGTCGTCGGCGGAAATGCGTTCGGACCTGGTCCGCACGCTGTCCGGCCAGCGGCCGTCCGCGCCGATGGTGATGTCGGAGGACGAGCGCACCCAGGTCATGGACTCCGACCGCCGGGTTCCGCAGCGTTACGACAACTACGAGGACGACGCCGAGGATCCCGCCGCGAAGAAGAAGCGTCGCGCGTGGCTGATCGCCGGCCTCGTCGTCTCGCTGGCGGCCGTGGTGCTGCTGATCATGTGGCTGTCCAACGCTTTCCAGGACACCAGCGCGGAGAGCAAGGCGATCCCGAGGGTGGTCGGCCAGTCCGAGGCGACGGCAAGGGACGCGCTGCGCACCGCCGGCTTCAACACGCAAGAGGTGAAGCTGGTCGTCTGCGGTGTTCCGGACGCGAACGGTGCGATGGCCTGCGACGAGGACCAGATCAGCCAGGTCCTCGCGATCAACCCGCCGGAAGGCGCGATGACGCCGACCTCGACGAAGATCCTGCTGACCATCGGCGGCAAGCCGGGCAAGGTCAAGACCCCCGATCTCAAGGGCAAGTCGCAGAGCGACGCCGAGACGGCGCTGACCACCGCCGGCCTGCAGCGGGGTACGGTCACCGAGGAAGAGACCGACGACCCGAACCAGGCAGGCAAGGTACTTTCGCAGAACCCGGCCGCGCAGGCAGACGTCGACCAGGGTTCGAAGGTCGACATCAAGATCGGCAAGTCCAAGGAACTGAAGACGGTTCCGAACTACAAGGGCAAGACGCAGACAGAGGCGGAGGCCGGGCTGAAACAGGCCGGGTTCTCCACGTCGGTCACCACGACGAGTTCCACTGAGCCCAAGGGCACGGTGGTCGACCAGACCCCGAACGGCGGCAAGGTCGCCGTCGGCAGTGTGGTCAAGCTGACGGTGTCGGACGGCAGCCAGGACACCTTCGACATGCCGAACCTGAAGGGCATGACGGAGGAGCAGGCGTTCCGGCAGCTGCAGCAGCTGGGCTGGACCGGAAACGTCAACACGCAGGCCGACAAGGGCGGCGACCCGGACGACGCGGGCAAGGTCAGCAAGACCAACCCGCAGGCCGGTTCCAAGGTCGCGAAGAACGCACCCGTGACGCTGTTCATCATCGAGGGTGACACTTCGCCGACGTCGAGTTCACGGACCATCCCGGGACTCCCGACTCCGTAGCCGACAGCCGATAAAGGCCCCGCACGATTTCGTGCGGGGCCTTTTCATGCCAGGGCCACGAGAAGTTCCTGATAGGCCGCCTGGATCTCACCGGCGCGGGTGTGGACGATCTTGGCTTGCGGTCTCGACTCGGCGAGTGCCACGACCCGGTGGTACATCGCCGCGAGCTTCTCGGGCCCGCCCAGCATTTCGTTCACTTCGACGTGGGCGGGTTCGGCCGCCACCCGGGTACGGTCGGCGAACCGGCGAAGGACGTTCTCCAAGGTGTCGAGCAAGACGACCTCGTGAAACTCCGCGCTGGTCTCGTCGGCGAGAACTTCGAGGCGTTCCAGAAAGTCCGTGCTGCCAAGGTACTGCGGGACGATCACGTCGTACCCGGCCGTCAGGTGCGTACGAGCGGCGCTCAGGGCAATGCCGTGGGCGAGCACCCCGGCCGTCGCTGGGTCGTCCTTCCAGGCTCCGAGGAGGCTCCGGAGCCGGTCGAGGTTCAGCGTCAGCGGACGGTCGTCGGCATACAGCCGGGCCAGCGTCGACTTTCCGCAGGCCGGTGGCCCGTTGAGCACGATCAGGCGAGGCATCAGGCGTTCCGGCGGAGCAGGTGCCCGACGACCGTCACGCTCACGAGGAGTCCGGCGATCGCCGCCACGACGGCCACCGCGAGCGGACCACCCGGCGGTTGTTGCGAGGTCAGCGCGCGCAGCAGCGGGTTGGCCAGCGGCAGCCACTTCACCAGGAGCACGGCTGCGAGGGCGAAGATCGCCGCCAGCACGGACCAGCCGACGCGCGGGATTAGCAGCCGTGAGCAGGGCAGGCCGATCGCGATCCCGAACAGCGTGCACACCAGGTGCGTGGCCGCCCCGATGGCGAGGGTGCCGATCGGGAAGCCGCCGGACCGGATCCCCGACCACGCCAGTGTCACGAGGGTCAGCACGACGGCGCAGCCGAAGACGGCCAGCGTGGCACCGCCGAGGACCGATCGCCGGCGGCGTGCGTGGCTGAAGGTGATCAGCCGCTGGACCGGGTCTTCGATGTCGAGCATCGCGATGGTCAGCCAGCAGGAGACCACCAGGAGTGAGCCCGCGCTGATCCCGTACTGCGGCAGCAGCGGCGACTTCGGATCCGTGTAGAGCACGGTGTTGAGCGCGAGATAGGCGAGGATCGCGGGAAGATAGCGCTGGGAATGGCCGAGCAGCGCGAGGTAGTAGCGGGTCATGGCGAGCACGGCGCCACCTCCCGGACCGAGAAGCCCCGGTTGAGCGCGCGCAGCAGGACGGCGTCGGCGTGCCCGGCTTCGACGGTCAGCACGATCCGTCCGCCGTCGGCCACCGCCTGGCGGACGCCGGGTTCCGCCGCCCAATCGCCGTCGGGCCCGTGCAACACGATCCTCGTCGCCGTCTCGGCTTTCACCGCGACCTCGACGCGGGTCAGGCGTCCGGCGTCCATCCGGAAGACGTCGTCGGCGTGGGCGTGCACGGCGGCCGCGCGGTGGTCGGTGAAGACGACGCTCGCGCCGCGGTCCTTGGTCTCGGCCACGATCTCGCCGAGCACGTTGTGCGCCTCGACGTCGAGGCCGGACCAGGGCTCGTCGAGGATCAGCAGGTCCGGCTCGGCGAGGACGGCCTGCGCGAGGCCGACCTTCTGGGCGTTGCCCTTCGACAGGGTCCGCAAAGGCGCGTCCGGCCCGCCGACCAGCGCCAACCGCTCCAGCAGCGGCTCGATGGACGACAAGTCGACATATCCGTCCATTCGGGCCATATGCCGCAGGTACGCCCGGGCGCTCATTCGCTGTCCGGCCGGGAAGCGGTCCGGCAGGTAGCCGACGCGCGGGCTGCCGACGACGGTTCCCGCGGTCTCGCGAGAGAGGGCCGCAAGAATCCTGAGCAGCGTCGATTTCCCCGAGCCGTTCGAGCCAAGGATGCCGAGCACGCGGCCCGCCGGGACGTCGAGGTCGACGTCGGCGAGCACGGGAACGCCGCGACCGTAGCGCTTACCGACTCCTTCGAGCCGGATCAGCGACGTCACGCAGCGGCGGCCTTCTGCAGTGCGCGGGTCGCCTGTTCGAGTTCGTTGACCGTGGCCTCGGCGACCGGGTGCCCGGCCGACGCCATCCAGTTCGCCAGCATCCGGTGCCCGCCCTGGGTGAGCACGGACTCGGGGTGGAACTGGACGCCCTCCAGCGGCAGCTCGCGGTGCCGCATGCCCATCACGATCCCGGAGTCGGTCCGACCTGTGATCTCGAACACGGCGTCGTCGATGGTTTCGGGCAAAACGGTCAGCGAGTGGTATCGCGTGGCGGTGAATTCCGCAGGCAGTCCGGCGAGCACTCCGGCGCCCGAATGGTGGACAAGGCTGGTCTTGCCGTGCAGCAGTTCGGGGGCGCGGTCGACCGTGGCGCCGAAGACGACACCCAGTGCCTGGTGGCCGAGGCAGACGCCGAGCATCGGGATCCGTGCTTCGGCGCATTCGCGGATGACATCCATGCTCTGACCAGCACGTTCCGGGGTTCCGGGGCCAGGAGAGACGAGGACCGCGTCGAACTCGCCGAGCTTGTCGACCTCCACCACGTCGTTGCGCCAGACGGTGCAGTCGGCGCCGAGCTGGGCCAGGTACTGGACCAGGTTGTAGACAAAACTGTCGTAGTTGTCGACGACGAGCACGCGCATGCCGCCAGCTTAGCGCTCCCAGCAGGTGGACCGTACGCCAGATCACAATGATTGTTAGGGGAACCTAACTTACCGTGGTAGGGGTGAGCCGTTCTCTTCGTGTAGCCATCGTGGGTGCCGGTCCGGCCGGCATCTACGCCGCCGACATCCTCGACAAGTCCGACGCTGACGTGACGATCGACCTGTTCGAGCGCATGCCGGCGCCGTTCGGGCTGATCCGGTACGGCGTCGCGCCCGACCACCCGCGGATCAAGGGCATCGTCACCGCCCTGCACAAGGTGCTCGACAAGCCGAATGTCCGGCTGCTGGGCAATGTGGACTACGGGACCGATCTCAAACTCGACGACCTGCGCCAGTTCTACGACGCGGTCATCTTCTCGACCGGCGCCATGGCCGACCGGCAGCTGGACATTCCCGGCATCGAACTCGACGGCTGCTACGGCGCCGCCGACTTCGTCTCCTGGTACGACGGGCACCCGGATGTCCCACGCACTTGGCCGCTGAACGCGACGTCGGTCGCGGTCCTCGGTGTCGGAAACGTGGCGCTCGACGTGGCGCGAATCCTCGCGAAGACCGCGGACGAGCTGCTCACCACCGACATCCCGGACAACGTCTACCAGGGCCTCAAGGCCAGCCCGGTCACCGATGTGCACGTGTTCGGGCGCCGCGGCCCGGCTCAGGCGAAGTTCACGCCGTTGGAGCTGCGCGAGCTGGACCACTCGCCGAACGTCGAGGTCATCGTGTACCCGGAGGACATCGAGTTCGACGAAGGCAGCATCACCGCCCTGCGGGCGTCGAAGCAGATCGACATGGTCGTGAAGACACTGCAGGAATGGGCGATCCGCGACCAGGGCAACCGGCCGAAGCGGCTGCACCTGCACTTCCTGCACTCGCCGTCGGAGGTCGTCGGCGCCGAGGGCAAGGTGACCGGGCTCCGCACGGAGCGCACCGAACTGACCGGTGACGGCACCGTGCGCGGCACCGGGGAGTTCCACGACTGGGACGTCCAGGCCGTCTACCGGGCTGTGGGCTACCTGTCTTCGCATCTGCCGGAAATCCCGTTCGACCACACCACCGGAACCGTGCCGAACCAGGCGGGCCGGGTGCTGGACATCGACGAGGACCAGGTCCCGGGCGTCTACGTGACCGGCTGGATCAAACGCGGCCCCATCGGCCTCATCGGCCACACCAAGGGCGACGCGGCCGAAACGATCGCGAGCCTCCTGGCCGACGCCGACAACCTCGCGACCCCGGCCGTGGACGATCCCGACGCGATCCTCGGCTTCCTCGCCGAACGCGGCGTCCCCTTCACCACCTGGGACGGCTGGGGCAAACTCGACGCCCACGAGAAATCCCTCGGCGCCCCGCACGGCCGGGAACGCGTCAAGGTCGTCGAACGCGACGAAATGACCCGCATCTCGCGGTCCTGAGTCGCTCCTGAGTCGCTCCTGAGTACATGAAGGCCCCCTTCCTTGCGCCTAGCGCACGGAAGGGGGCCTTCGCCGCTGATCGGCCGGTGGAGTCATTGAAGGCCTCGCCACTCACGACCCCGCCCAGGTCACGACCGGGCCGGTGAGGCGGCACCGTGTGGATTTCGGGTCACCCAACGAGCCAAAATCCACACGGTCAGGGACGCGGCCGCCATCGACCTAAGCCTCGGCCCCCGCGACCCAATGCCCTCGTGGCCGGTTGTGGACAACTGCCGGGCATGTCATGAGGGGTCCCCATAGGACAAATTTCGTCCTATGGGGACCCCTCATGTCACTCGGGGCCGGCGGATAAAGCCCGAAAACGGGGGGCGACCGTCTTACAGCCGGGGGTGGTCACCGCGCCAGTCCG